>JAJRPW010000123.1 GCA_024280585.1 Alphaproteobacteria bacterium | reverse complement strand
GGTTTTATTGCTGGAAAGCAGTTTATGAGAGTGATAAATAGCTTAAAGGAAGAGATAAGGAGCCGTATAGATGATATTGGAATAGTTCCTCTAAAAAGCCAGCAGTCTGGACGTGGTAGGTAGGAGTCCTAGCACTGATAAGCAGCTCCCAAAGATGTTAAAACAGCTTCGATGGCAAGCATGTTCCGCTTGTCATCGTTTTGTTTGTACCAAAGCAGAAATATTTCAATAACATCCTTGGTGGTGGTGGTTTTAGGCAGGCACAGGCCGGTTTTTTTGCCGGATGCCTGCAGGCTAAGAAGGGCGCTGCCTACGCCGAAGAAATAGCCGCTGCATGTGCTGCGTCTGGCGATATTTTCTCTGGTGTTAAAAGAGTTGGCAAAATAATTTTTACAAGCAAGATATATGTGGCCGGCCGGCACGCCGGCACGTTCTTTCTCTTGAGCGAAGGAAGTGGCTGGTATTAAAAAAACAAGAATTATCAGTAATTTTTTCATATTGAATAGCTTTCCACATAACATTCCCAGGCGGCCGCGTGCGATGCTAGTTTAGACACTAATCCCAATATTTCGCAAATGTTTTTATCGGAATTATGATTTTTTATGCTGGCAAACTGCATTCCAGATGCATTTAAATTGCCGTAAGAATCTTTCTTGGTATTTAAGCGGTACATGCAGCCGACGGGGTTTGAGCCTATCATATACATCATTGGTTCCGCCGGATGATCTTCTACTTTATCAATTGTTGGTACGCCCTCTTGAATAATAACTTCGGTATTTAATGTGCCGCCTTTAATGGTGTTCATTTTCTTGCGGATTTTTTTGCCCATTTCCAGCACTTCTGTGGATGATTGTGCTGTCATTATACCCATACCATAAGTGCCGCGATCAGATTTTATAAAAACATAAGGCGTTTCTTTTATGCCGTATTCATCGTATTTTTTCTGGATTTTTGCAATAACTTCACCAACTCTTTTTGCGACACATTCAAGCCCTTTTTTCTCTTTAAAATTAACCACACCACATTTTCTGAAATAAGTTGTGATCAGCCAGGGGTCAATATCGAATTTACGACAAAAATCATTAGCCAGATTGTTATAAGCATCAAAATGAGAAGTTTTTCGGCGTTGATACCAACCAAAACCAACTGGCGGAGAAATTTCCTGTTCTATATCTTTTAATATGTCAGGCGCGCCAACTGTTAAATCATTATTTATAAGGATAAAATCAGGAGTGAACCCATCTTTCATTTCGATAGTGTCATCTTTACGCAGGAATGGTTTGAAAGTTACTTCCTTGCCGGATTGGGATATTGCCGTTGTTTCTTCGTCTGTTTCTAAAGTAGCGAAATTGCTTATTTGTAGGTTAAAGCCAGCATTTTCAATGATTTGGCGCAGGACATAGATGTTTTCCAGATAATAGACGTTGCGAGTGTGATCCTCTGTTATTAGTAAAATGTTTTTTACATTTGGGTAGTAGGTTTTGAAAAATTCCCGGGTGGATTTTACCGCCTGTTCTCTTTCATAGTCATTCAAGTTATTAAACCCAGCCGGAAATAAATTCGTATCAACCGGAGCTAATTTAAAGCCGGAATGCCTTAAATCCACCGAATTATAAAAAAAGGGCGAGGTATTTTTTGACGCTGTTGCAAACCATTCGTCAACCTCTTTTTTGTTGTTCTGCAACAGGTTTTTTAAGATGTTGCTGACATTATTCTTGGGGCTATCTGTTAAAGTTTGGGAACTCATCCCAGTCTCCTAATATACTCATGCAGCATGTAAGTGCTGCGATTGCTGCGGTATCGGCTCTTAAAATTCTCGGGCCCATTGTGATTGAGGTAATATAGGGACTTGTTTGCATTAATTCAAATTCTCTTTTGGAAAATCCGCCCTCAGGGCCAATTATTACCGAAAAAGCGCCTGATTCCAGCTTTTGTAAGGCGCTTATCGCCGGTTCGCCCTGGCCGGATTCGTTACAAAGCAAAGTTATGCGTTCATTTGTTGCACTTTTTATAAGCTCATCGAGTTTTATTACAGGTAAAATTTCAGGTACGGTTAGACGTCCGCATTGCTCGGAAGCTTCGATTGCGTTGGCCTTAAGGCGGTCGAGATTTATTTTTGAGATGGCTGTGTAATCAGTGATTATAGGCTGTAAGGTTGATACGCCAAGCTCCGTGGCTTTTTGCACTATATTATTTAGTGGAGTGTTTTTTATCAGGGCAAAACAAAGAGTTGCATTAGGCTGTGGCGTTTGTTTCCTTGTTTGCTCGGTAAGGGTTATGTTTATTTGTTTTCTTGCAGCAAGGCTTATTTGCCCTGACCATTGACCGTTAAAGCCGTTAAATAAGGATATCTCGTAGCCGGTTTTTTGCCTCATTACGCTGGATAAATAATGAGATTGATCTCTTGATAGGGATATTATCTGGCCTTTGGACAGGTTTTCGTTTGTAAATAGACGGATTTTGGGGTATTTGTTTTTTGTCATTGTTTTTATAAGGGGTTTTATTATGGAAGAAAAATACAACAAATCAGATAAAAGTAAAGAAACTTCGAAAGAGAATGAAAGTGAGGAGGTGGGCGGCAGAAAAGGGCTGGATCCTGTGCGTTATGGCGATTGGGAGAAGGATGGGCGGTGCGTGGATTTTTAGTATATAGTAAACCTCATTTATTCCCATGCGTCGTTATTGTTCGGCCTCGTAAAATTCACCTATTAAATGATTGCGGAGCCTACAGCAAAACCGCGCCTTGTTTATGGCCGTGGCCGGTGTATTTATCGTATCTTATGTTGTAATTGTGATACTCGTGTAATATTCCCTTGCCAAGATCGTTGGCTTTTTTGCTAAGTTTTTGGCAATTTGCTTGCGCTGGCATGTTTGTGATGATTTTTTCAATTGCATAGGCGGCTTTTATACCAAAATTTGCATGGCCTTTTTCATGGATGGAAAGAGAATTATAATAATTATCCCACTTGCCCTTTAAATCGTCGGAAACGCTTGAATAATTGCGTAATTTCGGCATTTTATAGCTTATATTAATATATGATTGAGCGGATTTAATTGAACAGCCTGATTCTGTCTGGTCAAATTTATAATCCCAGGAAATATCGTAATTGGTGATTGCTGCAAATCCATGGCCTGAAGGTGATTTTGGGCCTTTTTTGCGGATATTATACCTGATTGCGGCGATATTCTCACCGGAAACCAGATAATCATCGTTTTCAACAGATATTTTTGGCGCAGAATGAGACACTGAGCTGAAAAACACTATAAAAAGTGATAATTTTAGTAAAAATAATAGTTTTTTAATCATATATTATCCTGTCCTTGTTCTATTATGGAACAATAGCACAAATATGTTACATGAATATGTCAATTCTAATCAAACTTGCGTCACCAGATATTTTCTGGCATAAACGGATTATCAAGTAATAAACAGGATGGTTATGACAAAAAATAACAGCTTAAATTTAATAACGGATCTTATAAAGCTAGCTAAGAACAAAGGAGCGCAGTCAGCTGATGCTGTTAGCTTCACCAGCGTGGATACGGCGATTGCGGTGAGAATGGGCAAGCTGGAGACGATTGAGCGATCGGAGTCGTGCGGGGTTGGCTTGCGGGTTATGATTGGTAAAAAACCGGCGATTGTTTCTTCCGATGATTTAAGTCTGGAGTCTTTGGATATGCTGGCTGAGCGTGCTGTCGCTATGGCAAAAATTGCGCCGGAAGATAGTCATATTGGCCTTGCTGAGTCGGATTTATTTCCTAAAGAAATTAAAGATCTGGAATTATATGATGATAATGAGCCGTCAGTGCAACATCTAAGAAAACAAGCAGAAAAAACTGAAGCGGCAGCTTTGTCCGTTGATGGAATTACTAATTCTGAGGGAGCTGAAGCCAGTTATGGCAGTAGCGTTATTGCTCTTGCGACAAGCGAAGGCTTTGCTCATGAATATAAATCTTCGGCATCATCAGTTTCAGTATCGGTTATTGCTGGAGAAGGGACGGGTATGGAGCGTGATTATGATTATAGTACGGCGCGCTTTGCATCTGATCTGGATGATGCGGAGAAAATCGGTAAGTCGGCTTCTATGCGGACTTTAAAGCGGTTAAATCCAAGAATTCCTAAAACGGCAGAGGTTTCTGTGATATATGATCCGAGGGTGTCAAAAAGTCTGGTTGGCACTTTCGTTTCGGCCATAAATGGTGCAGCGATTGCCAGGGGAACCAGCTTTTTAAAGGATTCTATGGGGGAAAAAATCTTTAAAGACGGGGTGAATATAATAAATGATCCGCATATCAAGCGCGGGCTGGCATCAAAGCCGTTCGATGGGGAAGGTGTCGCCAATTACAAACAAAAGCTGATAGATTCGGGCGAGTTAACCCAATGGTTGCTGGATATAAGATCGGCAAATAAATTGGGTTTAAAAACAAATGGTAATGCATCGAGAGGGCTGGCATCGCCGCCATCGCCGTCATCGAATAATTTATATATGGAAAATGGCGAGGTTTCGGTTGAGGAGTTGATTGGTGACATAAAATCCGGGCTTTATCTGACAGAAACAATTGGAATGGGCATAAATTTGATAACCGGTGATTATAGCCAGGGAGCGGCGGGGTTTTGGATTGAAAATGGCGAAATTGCTTATCCTGTAAGCGAAATTACCATTGCCAGCACTTTGCAGGAAATGTTTAAAAACCTTACGCCGGCGAATGATCTGGAATTTAAATATGGTACAAATTGCCCGACCGTAAGAATCGAAAAAATGATAGTGGCAGGGCAATAAATTGGCAAATGAACTGGTTGTATCAGATCGTTATAATTCAACAAAATACTTGGTTTTGCGCCTGTTGCGCGAGAGTATAAGGCCGTATTCAGGGCGGATTATATTTGCTGTTATTTGTATGTTTATTGTGGCTGGAACGACTGCGCTGCACGCATGGCTTATGCAGCCGGTCATTGATGATGTATTTTTGAGTAAGGATGCATCGATGCTCGCTATAGTTTCTTTAGGCGTTCTTGCCGTTTCTGTGGCTAAGGGGCTTGCGACATATGGCCAGAATTTTCTTATGCAATGTCTGGGGCAGAGGATAATTGCTGATTTGCAATTGAAGCTTTACGGTCATTTGCTGCATCTGGATATATCGCTGATAAATAACGAGTCGTCAGGGCAGATTATTTCACGCTTTACTAATGATATTAATGCGCTGCGTGCTAGTATCACTGTGGTTTTAACGGGAGTTGCCAAAGATAGTATAACATTGATATTTTTAGTGACCTTGATGTTTTATCAAAGCCCAACTTTAGCGATTATTGCTTTTACTGCGTTTCCTGTGGCGATTTATCCGATTTTACGACTGGGTAAGCGCATGAGAAAAATTGCTACTAATACCCAGGAAGAATTGGGCGGGTTTACGACAAGGTTGGATGAAACTTTTAAGGGAATTCGGGTGATAAAAGCTTATGGGCAGGAAAATTTTGAAACTGGCCGGGCGGCAAAATCAATTGATAATATTTATAAATTATTCGTAAAAGCGGCGCGTAATCAATCGGCACCGTCGGCTATTATGGAAACAATTGGCGGGGTGGCTATTGCCGCTGTGGTTTGGTATGGCGGATCGCAAGTGATCGAAGGCGGCACTACTGCCGGTCAGTTTGTTTCGTTTATCACTGCGGTTTTGATGGCTTATAAACCGGCAAAAAGCCTGTCCAAGCTTAATACTATATTGCAGGAAGGGCTGGCGGCGGCGAGGCGGTTGTTTGTTTTGCTGGATACAAAACCACAGATTGTGGATAAAAAAGATGCAGTAATATTAGAGAAAGCAGGTGATATCAATTTTAAAAATGTTGCTTTTCAGTATAAACAGGATAAAAAAGTTATTAAGGGCATATCGCTGAATGTGCCAAAGGGCAAAAAAATTGCGCTCGTTGGTTCATCAGGTGGCGGGAAAAGCACGATTATGAATCTGATTTTGCGCTTTTATGACGTAAATGACGGTGCTATTGAAATAAACGGGACGGATATTCGTGATATGACAATGGCCTCATTGCGGGCAAATATTGCATTTGTTAGTCAGGATATCGTGCTTTTTGATGATTCGATTGCAGCTAACATATCCTATGGCTGTCCGGGCGTTAGTCATGAAGATGTGGTGCAGGCGGCAAAAGATGCTGCGGCCGATAAGTTTATTGAGGAATTGCCTGATGGTTATAACACCATGATCGGGCAGAATGGATTTACCTTATCGGGTGGGCAAAGACAGCGAATTTCAATTGCCCGCGCTATGATTAAAAATGCACCGGTTTTGCTGCTTGATGAAGCGACTTCTGCACTTGATCCAATTTCAGAAAAACGCATTCAAAAAGCCTTGCAGAAGCTAATGAAAGGGCGAACATCAATCGTAATTGCCCATAGACTATCAACAGTTATTAATTCAGATGTGATTTATGTTATAAAAAATGGAAAAATAGTTGAGTCGGGTACTCATGGTGAATTGTTGAAGAAGAAAACCGGTGAGTATAGTAAATTATATAAAGGTCTTGAGTAGTATTCATGATTTTTTGCCCCGCAGGTCTGTCTAATAGTCTCCCGACAACCCATTAATCCAGTTCAAAAATGGATTCCATAAATTATCCTTGGATTTACTACCGGCGACAAGTGAAACATGTCCGCTTTTGGGGTTTATTACTGTTACGTTTTCGATCATGTCGATAAGAGGAGCGGTGCAGGATTGCGGCACGATGTTGTCATACTCACCGCTGGCAAAAAATGTCGGGATTTTTATCTGCGATGGGTCGACCACCACATCCTCAATCGCCCACTGATTATTAAAAGTCTTATTCTGGTCAATCCAATCTATGAAACATTCGCGCGCAAGGTTTTTGGTCATTGCGATACCGTCATTGGTCCAGTTTTCAATTGCCACAAGCTCAGGCAGATCCTCTTTTTCCTCCTTGATATAGGCCGCGATATTGTCAAATTTATGCTTCACTGCATCACTATGCAAGTAATAAAACAGCGACTGAATAGTGCTTGCGGAAACTATATCAACAGTCTCCAAAGCATTCTCAACCATTGCTAGCATCTGATCATTTAATTTTATGCGAGCAAAATCTTCCGAATGAAAATCCCAAGGAGTGGCAAGCAGCGCAAGACCGCGCAGTCTGTTTTGATTGCGAAGAGCCGATGCAATTGCCATAGTCCCGCCCATACAATATCCACCCAAAACGATAGGTTTTCCAGTAATTGAGGTGACTTTATCAATCGCGCGATCAAGACGGCTGGTGATATATTTCTCAAAGCCAAAATTCATTTCCGCCGGGGTCGGATCTGACCAATCCAGCAATAATGGCCTTGTGTTATTTTGCGCTAGATAACGCATGAAACTGCGGTCTTTTGACAGATCGAGAATATACGAACGGTTGATCAATGACGGCACAAAGAGGATGGTGTTGTCATAAGAATTACCCGTTCCATAATCATAGAGAGTCGTCGATCCATCTTGCCAAATCGCCGGAACATCGGGCAAATCACGTTTATATTCAAAATTATTAAGCGCATCGATCACGTCAGATAATTCAGCGAAATTATCGCTAATTTGCGTTCGCAGCTGGGTTATTAATTCTTCGGAAGTTTTCGTTTGTATCAGTTTTTGCAAGACCTGCGCTTGTTTTTGAAATTTTTGATTCCAGTTGAGCGACCCTTCCCTGAAGAGATTCAATGCTTGTTCGGAGCTGGCGCAGCTCATCGTTAACATCGACAGGTAGGTTTGAAGGGGAATCGGTTTTAGCATCACTACCTTTGTTTTTTAAAGCTTCAAAATAATCGGATTGCATTTTTGCGAATAAATCCAAAGTTGATTTATTATTTTCTGAATCCCGAGCCATGTGGGTAAATTGCTGTTGCCACAGATCAAGAAAGTCATTTACAATTTCTTTTGTATCATTTTGTTGGGTCATGCTGTACAACTATCATTATCTTTTGCGGATTCTATAGGATAAGGATTTTTTATGGGAAAACAAGATAATAACGACATTGCCGTCATCAAAAAATATGCGAACCGTAGATTATATAACACGCAGACCAGCTGTTATATAACCTTGGAAGATTTGTTTGAAATGATCCAGCGTGGTGATGATTTTATCGTTTTGGATGCAAAAACCGGTGATGATTTGACTCGTGCAACCTTGACCCAGATCATATTCGAAAAGGAGTCCAAGGGATATAATCTATTGCCAATCAGCTTTTTGAAGAAGCTTGTGAAGTTATATGATAATAAAACTGATAATATGTTTTCAGATTATCTGGAAGTTGCCATGAATAATTTTGTTGATAATCAGGAAAAATGGAGGCAGTTTTCTGGCGGTAGTTGGGATGAATATACACCAATGGGTGTGTTTGAAAATGTCGCTCGCCAGAACCTTGAGATGTTCGAAAAAACTATGGGCATGTTTAATCCCGATGATGAGAAGTAGTAGGTTTATTCATGAGCCAGTGGCCATCTTGCCCTTGGTACAAAATTTATCTCATTCTGATTACCGATTTT
>JAJRPW010000122.1 GCA_024280585.1 Alphaproteobacteria bacterium | reverse complement strand
ATCCGCTGGCATCGGGAGTATTGCCACTTGCTTTGGGTGAAGCTACAAAAACAATTCAATTCATGATGGATGCGGATAAAGAGTATATTTTCACTGTAAAATGGGGAGAATCAACGACGACAGATGATGCAGAAGGTGAAATTCTGGAAAAAAGTGATAAACGACCAACGCGCGAGGAAATAATAGCTGCTTTGCCCGAGTTTATTGGTGATATAGAGCAGGTTCCACCTATATTTTCTGCAATAAAAGTGGATGGAAGGCGCTCTTATGATCTGGCAAGAAAAGGCAAGGATGTGCAGCTAAAATCCCGGCAGGTTAGGGTAAATAGCCTTGAATTATTTGATCACCCCCATCAAAAACCCTCCCCCCGAGAAGCGGAGAAGGAGTTAAATGCCACCTTCAAAGTTGCTTGCGGCAAGGGGACGTATATACGTTCACTGGCGCGTGATTTAGCCGAAAAATTAGGCACAAAAGCCCATATAATTAGCTTGGTTCGGACAAAGGTCGGAAAGTTTTTAATAAAAGATACGATTTTACTGGAAAATATTGAAAAAACAGTATATAAGAACTCCCAATCGGAAATTTTACTACCTGTAAAAGAAGTGCTAGACGACATCCCGGTGCTTGATTTTACTTCCGAAGAAGCAATGGCGTTAAGATACGGACAGACAGTTTCGTTTGTCGATTCTGCGCTTGAAGGCCGAATTGTTTCAATTCAGTCCGAAGGCGAACTTATTGCTATTGCTGAGGTTTTTGATGGCTTTGTGAAGACAAAACGAGTTTTTAATTTATAATAATGGAGATATACGATGTCGATTACTGCTACTCGTAAAAAAGAATTAATTGAAGAATTTGCTATTAATAAAGGTGATACAGGTTCCACAGAAGTGCAGGTTGCTGTGCTGACTGAACGAATTGTAAATCTTACCGAACATTTCAAAACTAACAAAAAAGATCATCATTCAAGACGTGGACTTATAATATTGGTGGGTCGTAGAAGAAGTTTGTTAGATTATTTGAAGCGTAAAAACAAAGCCAGCTATGAAGCTACTATCAAAAAACTTGGCTTGAGAAAATAATTTTTAATCAAAAATGTAATTTTGTTGGTTTTCGAAAAGAGTTTGAAAATTGACAGAATTTTTTACAGTAAGGAAAATATAATGTTTAAAATAATAAAGAAAGAAATCGAATGGGGTGGACGTACCCTTTCCATAGAAACCGGTAAAATCGCTCGTCAGGCAGACGGTGCGGTTTTGGTAAGCTATGGTGAAACCGTTGTTTTATGTACTGCAGTTGCGAAAAAGACTGCAAAAGAGGGAATTGACTTTTTCCCGCTTACAGTTAACTATCAGGAAAAAGCATTCGCTGCCGGTAAATTCCCAGGTGGATTCTTCAAACGTGAAGGACGCCCTTCGGAAAAAGAGGTTCTGACATCAAGATTAATTGACAGACCTATTCGTCCGTTATTCCCGAATGAATTTCGTAATGAAACGCAGGTAATTTGCACAGTATTGTCACATGACATGGAAAACAACCCTGATGTAGTGGCTTTGGTTGGAGCATCCGCTGCATTAGCCATTTCAGGCATCCCTTTTGAAGAGCCAATTAGCGCGGCAAGAGTTGCTTATATCGACGGTAAATATATATTGAATCCGACTGAAGATGAGATGGAAGAAACTGATTTGGATCTGGTTTTAGCCGGAACAAAAAGTTCAGTTTTAATGGTTGAGTCGCAAGCGGATATTTTGTCAGAGGAAATTATGCTTGGCGCCGTTGAATTCGGCCATAAAGAAATGCAACCGGTTATCAAGCTTATCAATGAGCTTAAAGATGAGTGTGGCAAGGAAGTTTGGGCTGTTGAAAAAGCTGACCATGGCGATCTTGAAGCAAAAATTGCCAAGCTTGCAGAATCTTCTCTGCGTGATGCTTATAAAGAAATTGATAAGCAGGCAAGAGTCGAGAAAGTTTCTGCTGCAAAAGATGCTGCAATTGCAACTTTAACCGAAGAATTAGGCGATGATTTTAACGGCCAGGTTATTGGCGGTTTGTTGAAAAAGCTTGAGAAAAAAATCGTACGTGGCGATATTATCAAAACTAAAAAACGTATTGATGGTCGCGGCGAATCTGATGTCAGACAGGTTGAGTCTACGATTGACGTTCTTCCAAGGACACATGGTTCTGCAATATTCACCCGTGGTGAAACGCAAGCTTTGGCTGCTACAACTCTTGGAACTGCGCAAGACATGCAAACTTTTGATGAGCTAACAGGCGATAGAAAAGAGCATTTTTTGTTACATTATAACTTCCCTCCATATTCAGTTGGTGAAGCATCATTTTTGAAATCTCCAGGTCGTCGTGAAATTGGTCATGGAAAACTTGCATGGCGTGCGCTTCGTGCTGTATTGCCAAGCCAGGATGACTTTCCTTATGCAATTCGTGTGGTATCTGAAGTTACCGAATCAAATGGCTCGTCTTCAATGGCTACAGTTTGCGGATCATCGCTTTCTATGATGGATGCGGGTGTTCCTTTGAAAGCCCCTGTTGCCGGAATTGCTATGGGTCTTATTTTGGAAGGAAAAGATTACTCAGTTCTTTCTGATATTTTAGGTGATGAAGATCACTTAGGTGATATGGACTTCAAAGTTGCCGGAACCAAAGATGGTATAACCGCGCTGCAAATGGATATCAAAATCAATGGTATCACAACCGATATTATGAAAACCGCTCTAGATCAAGCTAAGGAAGGGCGTTTATATATTCTTGGCAGAATGGATGATGCTATTTCAGAAAATAAAGATGGTGTTAGCAAAAATGCTCCGCAAATTACTTCAATCAAAATCAATAAAGACAAGATTGGTACGGTAATTGGACCCGGCGGAAAATCTATCCGTGAGATTTGTGAAGTTAGTGGCGCTAAAGTTGATATTAACGAAGATGGTACTGTTAATGTTGCAGCTGTTGATGCCGGTGCTGCAGAAATCGCGCTTAACATGATTCGCGATCTTGTTGCTGAAGTAGAAATTGGTAAAATCTATGAAGGTAAAGTTGTTAAATTGCTGGACTTCGGTGGTTTGGTTAACTTCATGGGCAAAACTGACGGGCTTGTTCATATCAGCGAAATTAAGAATGAGAGAGTTGAAAAAATCACTGACGTTCTTAAAGTTGGCGATGAAGTAAAAGTGAAAGTTGTCAGCTCTGATCGCGGTAAAGTTCGTCTTAGCATGAAAAGAGTTAACCAGGAAACTGGTGAAGATCTTTCTGATCAATTCGAAGATGATGGTGCGAGGCCTTCCAGAAAGCCTAGAAACGATCGTAATAATGACCGAGGCGGCGATAGAGGAAAAGAGTCCTCTAAACCTGCTGAGGTAAAAAATGATGAAAAAGAAGAGAATGATCCTCCAAAAAGGAAAAAACGTTTCTTCTAGATTTCTTAAACAGGGGCCTTTTGGTCCCTGTTTAAGTTTGTGGTATTTCCCCTTGCAGATGCGCTCCCCATCGTTAGGACAGTTCGGCAGCCTTTTTAAGATAGAAAGCTGTTGAAAATAAAACTTCCTTAGTAATCTTTTTAAAGCATTTGCAGTGTATAGTAAATCTCATTTAATATCGTACGTTGTCATGCTGCAGATTCGTCGGATTATCGAAGCTTCAGTGATGTTAAATATAAACGAGTTTTATTTAACATCACCTCGCTTTCACCTATTAAATATAGACTAAAATCCTCCTCACCTTGCATTCATAGTACGATAATAAAGCAGATACACTATATAAGCCGTTTAGAAAACCGTCTACGGAAGAAAGACGGAAGATATTAGAAAAATATTTTGAGTCTTTAGAGTTGGAGTTATAATTGTTAAGTAAGGTATTTCAGCTTTAAGAAGAGGAGTACAGCCAACTTTAACTGGTACAGCTAGAGGAAAATCTTATATTGCAACAACAATTTTAGTGCGATTGCCGTGCGAGATTCCTAATTAATTGACATGCTAGAGGATACGGTATACTTTGGGGTTTATATTAACTTTTCAGGGTGGATATGTTTGCCACGCTTGGGATTTTTTAATTTTTAGGAGTATTTTTGTTATGACAGCAGGTGTTGTTAAGTGGTTTAACCCAACTAAAGGTTATGGTTTTATTCAGCCAGATGATGGCGCAAAGGATGTTTTTGTACATATTTCGGCTGTTGAACAAGCCGGCCTGCGTGGCCTTGATGAAGGTCAGCGCGTAGAGTATGAACTAAGTGAAAATGAAGATAACAACAAAATTTCAGCAGAAAATCTTGTTGTATCAGGCGGTTAGTCGCAAGAGTTGCAACCATATTAATTAATAGAGATCAATTCGTTATGGGTTGATCTCTTTGTGGTTTTATCTGTACTATATTTTTTGTTCCAAACATTTCTTTATAACTATAACGCGGCAGCGTTCACGGTCATTTCATTAATTCCCGTTTAAGTAGAACGTGGAGCGAGAAAGCGATAAAGAACAAAATTTGAGAGCATTATAGTTGTTTAAGGTAAATTCCGTATGGTTTTTCAAAGCTCTATTGACATGGGAGGCTGCGAATAAAAACATGGCCTGTCAACAGTTTAGCGGACAGATTTTTTTATAATATTTGAATTATCCTTAAACTCAGCTGGAGCAAGGTGTCCGATTGTCGAATGTGCTCTGATTTTGTTATTAACGACCCTCATCTTTAAATGCAGCGCTATTAATCAAAAATATCCCTAAATTATAGGAGTTTGGAAACTATGACGGGTAGTAAGAACATTGTCTGGCCTCTGTTAACATACATGCGTGTGATTAAAATTACTTTATTAATTGCAGAAAGAGTTGCAACAGGACGAACTTATTTGAACGAATATAAGATTCCTCTTGATATACCCCAAAGGATAGTGTACAAAGTGCGTCCTTCCCTGTCGCGGGGTGGAGCAGTCCGGTAGCTCGTCAGGCTCATAACATGAATGTCAGGTTATGAGGGTGAACCGCGAAAAGTCCAGTAAAACCGCCATTAAGCGTTGGTTTCATTGGATTTGAGGAAGTGCCGGAAACAGGTTTTTTGCCTGTTTTACTACTGAATAATTCTGAATAAGTATGAGTTATTCTGAATAAGTTATTGGCTATACGTTGGCCAGAGTTTTTGAACCGACTTTGAGTATGGTTTGAAAACTGAAAATTTGAAGTGTTGCATTTTTGTGAGAATAAAATTATAAAAATTGCACATCTTGAAATTTTGTTATATTTTCCCTGTCGCGGGGTGGAGCAGTCCGGTAGCTCGTCAGGCTCATAACCTGAAGGCCGTAGGTTCAAATCCTACCCCCGCAACCATTTTAAAAAGAGAAGCCTATACAAGAACGGTGTTATGAAAAACAGGGAAAAACAACACCGACAATCTATTTCTGCCATTGTTATTCTGGCGTTGTTTTTCAATATTGTTTCTCCGCTGATTTTCTCGTTTGCTAACGCATCGGCTGCAAATTCTGATTCTCCGTTCGGCGACAAAATCCTTATCTGTACGGCCAGCGGCTTTAAATATATAAGCCTCAAAGATATTGAGAACGGCAACTATCCGCAGGATAATGACCCAAGACCGCATTGCCCTTTATGTATAATCAGTGCTGCCGCGATAGATAAGTTTATCCCTGCCGTTAGCACTATAGATTTCCCAATATTAGCTACCGCGCAAGTTCGTTATTATGATGTTGCACAAGTTTCTTTCCGTCATGAAGCATCAAACGACACCAGCCCTCGCGCCCCTCCATATTTCCTTTAGTTCTGATTTTTACGCATAGCTAATATAGCTGCGCCCATCAGTGCAGGTTTAGTTTGCGTACACACCTATTTTTGAATTTTTACTAAAGGAATAAAACAATGAGAAAACAAATCATATTATCAGGTTTTTGCGCGCTTCTTGCGGTATCACCTGCCTTGGCACAAGAGCACAATAACCACCATTCTAATCATGGAGAACACACCTACGGACCCATTGGCGTTATGGGCGAACATCCGCACAGCAAAGGCGAATGGATGACTTCCTATAGCTATAATACCATGCAAATGAAGGGCAACCGTAATGACAATAGCCGTGTTAATGTTTCTCAGGTGTTAAATGATTTTATGGTGTCACCTACCAAAATGACGATGCAAATGCACATGTTCGGCTTGATGTATGGGGTCAGCGATAGACTGACGCTGATGGGAATGCTGCCATATAATAGTATTTCAATGGATCATGTTAACCGTATGGGCGTGGCGTTTACTACTAAATCAGAAGGTATCGGCGATGCAAAACTCACCGGCCTTTATACGCTTTATCAGCAAGGCCACCGCAGGTTTATGCTAAATGCAGGCTTAAGTTTTCCGACAGGTTCTATTGATGAGCGCGACGATACACCGGCAGGTAGCAATCAGAAATTGCCTTATCCAATGCAGTTAGGTTCAGGAACATATGATATATTGCCAGGGGTTACTTACGTTGATGGTATAGGAAAATGGTCATGGGGAAGCCAGTTAAACGCTGTTGTGCGTTTAGGCGAGAATGACAATAATTATACCCTTGGCAATCAATATGGTCTTACTGCATGGGGTGCACGTAAAATTAATAGATATGCCAGTGCATCCCTGCGACTGGACGGTAAAACATGGGGCAATATTGACGGTAGCGATTCGCAGTTAAACCCTGCAATGGCTCCGACTGCCCGTACCGATTTACGTAGTGGTGAGCGTGTTGATATGCTTGTCGGGGTTAATTTAGTTGCACCCGATGGAAAGTTTAAAGGTAACAGATTAGCCATTGAAGCCGGCACACCTGTTTACCAGAAGCTAGATGGACCACAACTTGAAACTGATTACCGCCTGACCATTGGCTGGCAACTGACATTTTAATTTTTTGAACAATAAATAAGGAATAAAACAATGAAAAATCTTATGGTTATTATTACATTAATTGTACTTTCTATAGGCGTGGGATTATATCTCATGCCTGACAAAACCGCCCAGACTCAAAAATCCAGCGGTGAAGCTCTGATTGGTGGTGATTTCACCTTGATTAATCAAAATGGCGAAACCATCACTGATAAAGATTTCCGTGGTAAATTTATGCTGGTATTCTTCGGCTTTACCAATTGCCCCGAAGTTTGTCCTACAGGTTTGCTTACAATAACTCAGGCGATGGAGTTGCTCGGCAAGGATGCTACAAAAATAGCACCTGTCTTTATTACGGTTGATCCAAAAAGAGATACGCCAGAGCAAATGGCCAGCTATTTGAGCAATTTTTACCCATCATTAACAGGGCTAACAGGAACGCCGGAACAGGTTAAAGCAGTTGAAAAGGTATATCGCGTCTACTCCTCCAAAGTGGTGGATAAAACGTCAGACGAATATACAATGAACCACTCTGCATTTGTGTATCTCATGGATAAAAACGGGAAGTTTTTAACTCATTTCTCCCATGACTCCGAAACGGCGAAAATGGCTGATATGATTAAAAAATATATCGGCAAGTAGCGTCTTGATTTTTGCCATTGAGATTAAACCGCCCGTCAGGGTTTGAACCTGAAGGGCGGTTTTGAGTTTTAAGCAACAACTTTCAGCTTCGGAAAATCCGCAACTTTGCTGTCAGGGTTGGTGAGATTGTTAATTGCGCTGCTTATCATTTCCGATGACTGGCGCACTGGATCATCATATAAATGCGCATAGCGCATGGTTGTTTGAATTTGTGAGTGTCCAAGGCGTTTTTGCACCACTTGAATTGGAACGCCGGAGGCCGCCGCAAGTGAAGCGTTTGTGTGGCGCAAATCATGGATGCGGATATAGCGCAATTCAGCGGCAATCAGTACCCTTTTCCATGCCTTTATCGGGCGCCACATATAGCCAGTTTTTGACTGCCTCGCGCTAATAAAAATATGGTCATTGGTTTTGTCGTTTGGATCCACTGGCAAGGCGTCCATAAGTGTAAAACACTTTTCACACAATGGGATTTCCCGTTTTCCTGTCTTGGTATCTTGCCAGAAAGCCGCATTGCGCTCACGCACCAGTTGCGAGCGTTCCAGTGCCATAATCTCATTTAAACGATGGCCGGAGAGTAAAAGAATACGAAACAACGCCATTTCATAGGGGCGTTCTTTTCCCTCGGTTTCCAGTTTGTCAATTGTCAGCATTAGTTTTTTGATTTCGTCAGGAGTAAAGAAATTTTCTATCTGATTTGATGGGTAGCGCTTTAAACCATAGCAAGGGTTGGTGTTTTTTTGGCGAAAACCCCATTGCTCGCAAAGGTTCATCATTTTTGAAAGCACCTGGACGCAATTATTCGCCGTTGGTTTCTGACCTATCATTTTAAGATGAAATTGCTGCACATCATTATGATTGATTTTGCTGATTTTCTTTTTTCCGAAAAACGGTTTCAGGTGATTATCAAGATATGAAATATCATTTTTGCAGCTTTTGGGTTTGTGAACTTTTGCATACTCTTCAATATATTTTTCTGCTATTTCAATAAAATTTGCCTCAATGCGTGTTTCGTGTTTTTTCTCGGCTGGATTTTCACCATTGTTTATTCTCGCCCGTAAATTTTCCGCTTCCTTTCTGGCCTGTTCCGGCTTGATTCCCCCCACCTTTCCGATTTTCAACCGCCTTTCCCTGTTGGTTTCATCGTAGTAATTCAGGTAAAAAGCCTGACTTCCTGACGGCTGGACAATAAGCATAAACCCAGGAATCAGGCTATCCCATATATAATAACGCTTTCCTGTTGCTTTTGCTGATTTGATAACATCAAGATTGATCTTGATTTTCTTTTTCGCGCCTATAGACTTGCTGCTCATATTTGACCTCTTGGAAACATGGGGTTGATGATGTTGTAACAGGCTGGTAGGTCGTCAAACTTTGCCAGCCTGTTTTTTTATATCGCTATAGATTCTACTTGTAAGCCCCTTTTTTTCCTGTCCTGAAATATTTTACTCATTATCGTTTTCAAGAGTGCTGGATTGCATATTGTTTTCCATATAATTCAGCAGTCCATTTTTCCCGAATACAGAATATCGGACAAGCCCACGCTTGCCTTTAGTGAGCTTCATATAAGATGGCCCCGCACCCGTAAGCCGCCACATATCCATTGTTTTTATTTTTACTTTTAAAATGCCGGCCGTCTGTTGCGGCGTCAGCAGTAAATTATCTAAAAATTTAGCAAACTCCGGCTTTCCAATGAACTCGTTTATCACTTTCATTGCGGACTGGACTTCCTGTAAGGTGTATTTTTCCATATGTCTATTCTCACTCGTTAATAAGCATTTCATAATATTGATTCGGTACGCATTGCGGATACATGCTTTCAGGAATACAATAGCCGCCTTCGCAGCATCCCATTAGCCAGTTAAGAGTTCCCCAGGCAAAAAACGCCCCCATTGCTCCAAGCAAAACAAGGGTAAACAGCATTTTAAAAAATTGAGAAAAGAACTCACGAACGCTGAATTTGCGCATGATATTGACCCCGTTTAAGTTGCAGGGCATTTCGGTTAATTCGCCCTGTTATTCTTAAAATAACTATCAGCATGAAATTATCTTGTCTACAAATATTTTCTTGACAGGAAAGTATTTAAGCAAAATAGACAGCAAAAAACAAGCCGCGACCTTTGCAAATGCAGCGTTTTATAGAGTGGAATTATTTTTGAAAAAACTTTTGATTGCGCAAGGATGCAGCAAAAAACATTAAGTGCTATTGATATTTGACGCAGATAACTTTGTAGGCGGTTAATATTTTTGTGGCATTAATCAGCGGGGAGTTAAAGGGTTTTATATTGTAGGTGTTTGGTGCGCCGCCCTCGGATAGCTCGCCGACAATGACCTTGCGCGGGGATATTTCAACAACGCACAAGCGGCCAATACACGCCTTGTTTTTAAACTTTGCATCCATGTCATAGATCAACACATCACCTTTCTTGAATGATGGATAAAGCGCATTTCCTGACACCTTCAAGGCAACTGGTGTGGCCGCCGTCTCAACACTTGGTATTTCTTCGCAGTCTTTTTGCTGGAAGAAATTTATTTTTGACCCCTCCCCGATTTCTCCAATTACTGACATTTTGGGGGCTGGTTCAGCGGTGTCAGGCAGTATCTGCGAGGGTTTGCAGCGTAATCCGGCGGCCAGTTTTTCCATCCACTCTTGAGTAAGCGGCATAGTTCCTGCCATGATACGTGAAATGTTGCTTGGAGTCGTGCGCACTTTTCTTGCAAGTTCCGATGGGCTCATGCTTCTGCGCTCTAACCAGTATAAAATATTATTCTTTTCCATGCCTCGGATTATTTCACAGCATGAAAAAAATGTAAAGGAAAATTTCTTGAGCTGCAAAATTTGGTGTTTCCTCACAGGAAAATATTTGTCTTGACAAAATATTGCATTGTCTGAAATAGTCGGACTCATTACTTCGTTTCACTAACCGAAATCGGGAAATCAAAATGACAATGCAATTATCTGAATGGCTGGAATTAAAGAACCTGAAACCTGCTGACTTTGCAAAGCGTATTAAAAAAACGCCTGGGCTGGTTCACAAGTATCTTTATGAAGGGGTTATAGCGAACGGTACAGCGAACGCCACAGCGAATGCTACAAATTCGCTAGATAAAAATGATAGCGAACGCCACAGCGAACGCCCTAGCGAACGCTCTAGCGAACGGGGTAGCATCGCGGGCGCGTCTAAGCTAAAGCTAAAACTAAAACTAGATAAGAAAGATAGCTTGAGGCTGGGTGATGTGGTGGATACCGCTGGAAATGCGAGCCGTACCGACAGGAACTTTATTAACTACATCCCCCGCAATCAATCACACAGGTGTTGGCGGAAAAACAGGTTCGAGCTCAACAATCGTTGGGGCTGGAACGTCTTATTCGGTGGATGGTGCATATATTCGCATTGATGGCTTCACAGGAGGTGCGGGCAAAGAGCCTGTATTTATCACCAGTGATGACGTGATCGGATTGCAAGCAGAATTATAACTTTAACCTTTGGAGGAAATACCATGTTTTTACTAAAAAACGTCACAGCCGATGGCTCAAGCACACCGCAACAACATTTAGGTGGATTAATCAGCACTTATTGCTGGGGTACTTTTAACACGGCAACGGTGAAACTGCAATCAAGCCCTGACAATGTGGAATGGTTTGATATTCCTGAAACCACATTTACAGAAAAAACGCAGCCGATAAATATTGAGTTAACCCCTTGTTGGTTACGCGGCAATGTTAGCAGTGCCGGAGGCGCAACAGATGTAAATTTATTCGCTAAAAAGTAGGTATATTATGGCTACACCCGCAAGAAAAATAGCATATAGTCCCGCTGGAAATAGCGCTCGCTTTATAACAAGAAGACCGTTTTATAAGGGGGGTATTGCGCTAAATCCCACCCATATTAATAATTGTCAATTATGGCTGGATGCGGCAGATATACGCACCATTATAAAAAATGGCAGTAACCTTGTAAGCCAGTGGAACGACAAAAGCGGAAATGCTAATCATGCCACTGCTACAGGTACTTTACGGCCAACCTGGACAGATAACCAGTTGAACAGCAAAGCCGTATTAGATTTTAATGGTAGCAACGTACTTGTGTTGCCAAGTAGCATTTACTCCCTTGCCAATGGTGCAAACACTATTTTTGCAGTTTGTAAAACTGATGATGATTCTAGCCTTCAACTTATTTTTGGTTTGGCTGAGGCTGGTATAACAAGGCTGGATTTACGTTATAAAGCAACCGCCGGAGAAATTTATTATCAAAGTCGAAATAATCAAACTTTAGGCGTTACCAAGACTGGCGTAACAGATACAACTTATGGCGTTGTAATGGGGCGGCGTTCCGGCACTACACAGGCTATAGCCTACGATGGGAGCTTCGAGGCAACCAATACAAGCGGGGTTGATGAACCTGATATAGACGCGGCCAGTATTGGAGCTTTCAACGAAACCACCACCTTCGCGCTTAATGGTCAAATCGCCGAGATTATCGCGTTTAATGCTTCATTATCTACACTCAATATCACTAATATTCTTAACTATTTCACAACAAAATGGGGAGTTTAAGCCATGCAAGAAAAACAAGAATTATACCAAGAATTCAGACCGCAAATGAAAACGGGTGATGTAATAGCATTTTCCGGCAAAGGGCGTGTTTCTGAAATAATCAAATGGAAAACTGGATCACCATACAGTCATGTGGCGTTGGTGCTCGGTGCTGATTTAGGTGGTGCGTTTGGTGGTGTGAATATGCTTATAATTGAGTCCACAACACTAAATAACGTAGCCGATGCAAAAACAGGGGAGCTCATAAAAGGTGTGCAAATGCAATGGCTGTCCAAGCGTTTACAAAGCTATAACGGTGCTGCTTGGTGGGGGCGTGTGACACAAGAAATCACTCCTGACGGCTTGCGTAATATGGAAAGTTGGGTGCGCAAAAAACATGATGAACGCACACCATATGACAGCGTACAGGCTATCGGTGCGGGTGCGGATTTATTCGACTGGATACCTGGCATTGAAAACGAGCCTGATTTTAACAGCCTGTTTTGTTCGGAGCTGGTGGCGCGTGCATGGCAACAAGCGGGATTGTTAGATCAGGATTTTAACGCTAGCGAAATGACCCCTGCCGACATTATGAAGTTACCTTTTATTGAGCAACACCAAATCAAAGAATAGAGGTGCTTATGTTTGGTATCCGCGAAAAACGTATTCGGGCAATTCTGCAAGAAGAAGTGTCAAAAGGGTTGGAATCACACCTTGAAAAAGCTATTGAAAAAGGTGTGATTCGCGCGCTGAAAGCATTTGGTGCAGACGTGGAAAATCAACAGGAAGTTCAAAAAGATTTTCACTATTTACGGACTTTGCGAAAACGCGGTGAAGAGTCACGAAAAAACGTCAATAAAGCGTTGATTTCCATAGTCATTGGCGGTGGTGCGGTGGCAGTTTGGGAAGGGGTAAAAATACTTTCAAAAATACAAGGGGGCGGTTGATATGAATGACAAATATTATATTTCTCATTTCACATATGGTGAGCTGGCGTGTCCGGCCACCAGTAAAATAATTTTAGCACAAGGATTTGCTGACAGGCTGGTTGATTTGCGCAAGGAGTTTAACAGACAAATGCTTGTGACGTCTGCTTGCAGATCGAAGGAATACAATAGAAAAATAGGCGGTCATTACAGATCACTGCATGTATATGACCTTCCTTCACACCCCACAGGCGGTTGTTGTGCGGTGGATATAAAAATGGTCAATGGATCCACGAAAGGTGATCTGATTTCCCTTGCGTGGCAATCAGGTTGGAGCATTGGCATACACCGTGACTTTCTACATCTTGACAGGCGCAGTGACTACACAGAATTAGTACAAACTGTTTTTACCTATTAAATGCTGGGATTATTTCTTGCATTTGACTGCTTTTACACCGACCTCGACAAGATCATTTTTGTCATCATCATGCTCATCATATTCATGATGACTATTTGACCAAGGCAAAGCATCTTTTGCTCGTTTCATTTGCCTGCTTAACTTCCTATGCGCATACAAAACCGATAGCCTTACATCCATCTCTTTTGGCATTAGCAGGTCAATAGGTATGTTTTTTAAGGATATGTTATTTTCCTCAAGTCTTTCCTGAAACAGCCTTATTTGTTCCAGGTGAATCAATTTTGTATAATGATCTGATTCTGCAATTTCCAGTTTGCCAAAAGTCTTGTTAAAAAGACAAAAATTATCCATAAGCCCATCGTACATGTGTCTTCCCCTTGCGTTTTTATGTTAAATTTAAAGCAGCATAAACCGTAATATCAAACATTGCGGTTGTGCGGCCTCCTGCGTATCTCAACTTAGAGCTTTAACATAAAAATATTTCAAGGCAAGAACAAACACGACTGTTGAATAACAAGGCAATCTATTGCTTCTTGTTTTTGTCTATCTCTATTTTAACAAGAAGTCCTATTGTTGCCTCTAAGTCTCTTACAGAATAAGGCTTGGAGAGGTAAGTTTTTGCTCCTGCATCCATAGCTTCTTTAAAATGAACCTGCTCATTATGGGCAGAAGACATAATCACCCTGGGAAATGTATCACCATCCTTTGCGGTTTTGATTTTAAGTTCTTTCAGAAATTCTATACCATCCATCTCAGGCATTACCCAATCCAACACTATGAGTGGCGGTTTTTTTTCTTCCCATATTTTTAAGGCTTCAATTCCATTACAAGCACTCAAAACTTCAAGACCAAGACTCTCAAGGCATTCACTACACCATATAATAGCATTTTCATCGTCATCAACTAAAAGACATAACATAACCCATCCATAAATTTAAATTATAGCTTGACGATTAATGTAATATATTGTAGGGGGGGCAAGGAAAATTATTCTAAAATTGAGGGAAGGATTATCCCTCCCTAACCTCGCTCAAGAATATTGAAACAGCCGAACTCAACTGCTCGGCCTCTTTGGATAGCATTTGCGAAGCATCCAGCATTTGCAGTGATGATTCTTTTGCATGTGCTGCTGATTCGGTTATATAGGAAACATTTTCGGTGACTTTTTGGACACCTTGAGATGCTATTTGCATATTTTTTGCTATTTCATTCGTTGTTGCACTTTGTTCTTCCACCGCCGCTGAAATTCCGCTCGAATATTCGTTTACCTTATCTACAGATGTTTTGATAGAGTTTAAGGTTTCTGAAACTTCGGATGAAACGGCTTGGACACCTTCAATTTGTTTGGAAATATCCTCTGTTGCTTTTGTAGTCTGAGTTGCAAGGTTTTTAACTTCTGCGGCCACAACCGAGAATCCTTTTCCAGCCTCACCGGCTCTTGCGGCTTCAATAGTAGCATTAAGAGCCAGAAGATTTATTTGCTCGGCAATATCTCGTATAAGAGAAACTACACTACCCATTTCTGTTGTAGCTTCTTCCAAAGATGTTGCACTAGCCCCAGCGTTATCAGCTTTTTGTACTGCTTCATTAACTACTTCTGTAGACTTGGTTACTTGGCTAGATATTTCCTTAACGGAGGCTGCCATTTCTTCTGACGCTGATGCAACCGTATTTACATTTTGTGCAGTTTTTTGCGATGATTTAGCTGCATCTTGCGCTTTGCTATTAACATCGCCAATATTCCCGCCCATGGATTCTGCCGTTTGGCTTAACTCGGTAGCGGCGGCTGCAACGGAATTAATCATTCCGGAAACCTGTTTGTCAAATTTATCCGCAAGTTCATGCATCATTTGCTTTTTTTCTTCTTCGGCACGCCCTTTCATTAACTCCTGTTCGGAGGCTAGCCGGTCAGCTTCCTTTAGGTTAGTTCTAAAATCTACAATATTTCTTGCAAGATCGCCAAATTCATCTTTACCATCAGGATTAAGCCCTAATTCTTCATCATATTTTTTATCAGCGGTGTTTTTAATATCAAGGTTTAGGTTAGTAAAATTACGCATAGTTATCATTAAAAGATATAATGCTCCAATCGCTGCTATAATTATGCTTATACCAGACGAATAATAAATTATTGAAATAATAGTATCATTATTACCTTTTAGCTCTAGTAGGTTTTTTTCTACAGTTTCAATTCGTTCCGTAGATAATTTATCTATCATCGCTTCAAGCTTATCTACAAATTCATTTACGTTTTCTGCGCCAGCATCAAATTCAGACATTATTTTATTTCCACCGGCTGGACCTTCGGCAACATAAGCGCGCGCCATTTTCTGCCCGGTTTCATAATAAGGCGGAAAGGCTTCTTCTGCCTGTGTGATTAATTCTAATATTTTTGGATAATTGGCTTCTGTTGCAATTTTTCTGGCAGATTTGATTCCTTCGTTAAATTTGTCTGCATATTCTTTAGCTACATCAAAGCCATCATTTAATCCATCCAATGCTCTTGTAGCTGAAATATCTGTTAACCATTGCTGAACCTGCACAACATTAAATTTAATATCTTTGGATAATTTCAAAAGAACAATATCTTGATGTGCAACTTCATCAGCCATCTCGCTATATTCTTTTAATAAAGGTTCTTGCGTTTTTAGCTCATAGACAAAGAAAAGGGCATTGCCTACCAATAAGACAATGAGCATCGCCATAACGGCTGCTAGCTTGTGTTTAAATTTCATTACCACTTACCTTATATTATTAAAAATTCACCTCAAGCCTGACACCAACCATCCATGAATCTTCCAGTGCCGGGTTAGTTCCTGGGTTTATAGTATATTGCACGTCAGGTTGCACTCTTAGCCATGGCAATATTTGCTCGCTATATGTAAGTTCAAAGCCTATTTCGGCAGAATCCGCAGGAGTTCCGGCTGTAACTTGTGAACGTTTATATTTGCTTGAGTTATGTGCGCCCGATGCGGCTATTCCTAACTGGCTATCTGCGCGAGAAGGGATAATATCATTTATGGTAGCACCAACCGACCATGCATAATCAGCCTGATTGATATTTTTGTCTGCCACTCCTAAGCGTGCAAAGGCTGTGGTATTTTCGGTAATATTCTTTTCTGCCATTGCATATACGCCATGGTTGCGTTTTTTAATGGCCGTACCGGCTGAATCAACCTCGATCAAATCATCAAAGTGATCTGTATAAGTCCAGCTTCCAAGGGCAAGTCTGGCAAAATCAAAATTATAACTAGCTTCTGCTGCAATTAATAACCCATCGTTATCATTAAACTCAAAATGAGTTCTTTGTTGGTTATTCGGGTCTCCTGCAACACCATCTAACACCACAAATTGGAAATACCCCTTATCCGAAGGTTGCCATTTCGTTCTTATACCTAAAGATGTTGTCGGAAATATAGATGGTCCGGTAGCACCACTTTGTGCTAATTCTGTTCCCACTCCAAATGTAGAGTTTAAAAATAATCCACTTGAATCAGTAACGTAAAATTCTGAATTCAAATCATATAATCCGGCACGTATGGATATTTCATCATCCATAAATTTTTGCTGAATCCATGCCTCATAGAGTTTTGCTGTGGTGGTTGCCACTTCGATATTGTCAACGCCCTGAAAACTACCAACATCCTCAGCATTTGGTCGGCCACCATTATTTGCAAGAAAATAAAGAAAAACTGTAGAACCTTTGATATTATAAAGCTTCTCTCCATCAAATTCGGCTGTTACGTCAATATTGTCAAGTACTCTACCATGCCGTCTAATCCCTCCGGCAACATTACTTATCCCATCTATCGTATAGACCGCCTCAATATCAACACCTTTATTGCTTAAATCTGACCGAAGTCCTTTCCAATCGCCAGTTAGGCTTCCTTCATAGGGCGTTTCTGCATATGCCATTGTTATAGCAGTTGAAGCTAATAAAGCCCCAGATAAAAGACATGTAACAATTTTATTCATAATCAATACCTTTGATTGGTTGGACTTAGTAAACGGTTATATTAGCATCTAAAGATTAATTAATTATTAACCAATAGCAATTATTGGTTGCTACACTCAAACTATGTATACCTTGAAGCAATGAGAAACTGTAGCCACCATTCAAAATGGATTTATAGCATACTGAGACAAAGGTCGCTATTTCAGATGCCCTTTTCTTGCAGACATTTTGTTATTTACTACTGGATAATACCGAATAATGCTATACAATACCGAGCAAGTTGCTGGCTATTTGCTGGCTAACACCTTTTGCAGGAGTTTTTGATAAATTTTATGGCTTTGCAAGCCTTTGTTTTACCACAACAAAATCACTTGCAAATGCGGTTGTTAGGGTTCTGCGCTACATGCTCATAACCTGAAGGTCATAGGTTCAAATCCTATCCCCGCAACCATTTTTTCCCAATAAAATCAGCGGTTTACACGTAGCAATAAATTGCCAAACGGAGCATTTTTGCCTAATGGGACACTGGCGGGACAGTTGAAAATAAAAAACCACGATAAATAGCGAAGCACTCCAACAAAAGATTTCTTCATTGCTATACATAACTGGCGTGTCAACAGTTTAGAGGACAGATTTTTTCAAAATCCTTGAATTATTTTGCATAGCCTCAAACTCAGCAGGAGCGCGGTATCCGTTTGCCGAATGTGCT
>JAJRPW010000121.1 GCA_024280585.1 Alphaproteobacteria bacterium | reverse complement strand
TTTTCGATTGCACCTTTTGCGATGCAGCTCCTATCCTTAGCGCCATCGGGCACAATATCAAGTAAAACCACCGGCGTTCCACTATTTGCAACGTGAGCGGCGATTGCGCTGCCCATTACTCCCGCACCTATTACTGCAACTTTTTCTATTCGTGACATTTATACAACCATTTATATTTAACAACTCTCTAAAACTGTAGCGATGCCTTGTCCGCCGCCGATACACATCGTCGCCAGCGCATATTTACCTCTTGTTCGCCGCAATAAACTTGCCGCCTTGCCCGTAATTCGCCCGCCTGATGCGCCCAAAGGATGCCCCAAAGCGATTGCCCCGCCATCGAGATTCAGCTTCGATTCATCGATTCCAAGCTCTTTTATTACCGCCAAAGCCTGTGCTGCGAAGGCTTCATTTAGCTCAATTACATCCATATCACTAATTTTAAGACCGGCTCGGTCCAAGGCTTTTTTCGACGCGGCAACCGGGCCAATCCCCATAATTTCCGGTGCGCAGCCAGCTACTGCAAAGCTTTTTATCCTTGCGAGTTTATCCATGCCTTTTTTATCGGCATATTCTTCCGAACATATCAAAAGCGCCGAAGCACCATCGGTTAGCGGCGAGGAAGTTCCCGCAGTAACGCTGCCTTTTTTATCAAAAGCTGGGTTCAAACCGCTAAGTTTTTCTGCGGTGGTTTCTGGGCGGATGCAGCCATCTTCACTAACCACCTTCTCCCCTTGTGTAATCGGAACTATTTCTTCAGAAAAATAGCCCTTTTCTCGTGCGAATGCAGCTTTTTTATGACTTTTGGCTGCAAATTCATCCTGGTTTTTACGTTTGATTTTATACATATTTGCTACATTTTCAGCTGTAACTCCCATATTTTCATAGGCTTCAGGATATCTTTCAAATAAATCAGGGTGCGGCAGTGGATTAAATCCAGTCATCGGCACGCGGGTCATTGATTCGATTCCTGCGGCGATATAGACCTCACCGGCTCCATAGGCGATATTTCCCGCGGCAATATGAATCGACTGCATGGATGAGCCACAAAAACGATTCACTGTTTGCGCGGCGACAGATAATGGCAGCTCGCTCAAAAAACCTATCAATCTTGCTACATTAAGCCCCTGTTCGCCCTCTGGGAACGCGCAACCCATGATTAAATCTTCGACATCCGTTGCATCGATTCCCGATCTTTCAACCAGTTTTTTTATGACCTGTGAGGCAAGTTCATCCGGCCTTATATCCGTCATTTCCCCTTTATGAGCCGGAGTAAACGGTGATCTGGCATAGGCTACAATAACTGCGTTTTTCATATTCAACCCTTAACTACATGTTAATAACACCGACACTATCACCACAATTAACTATTTACCAAGTTTTTTTTAAAAATCTTCCTGATTGGTATCTTTTAATAATTTGTTGTAAACATAGCTTGACATGAGGGGGGGGGTAGTATATAATAGCCGCATTAAACCATAAACTTAACAAACAAGGAATAAAACTATGAGAAATATGGAGCGGCCTAGCGCAACTACAGAAGTTGGATTAAAAAGATCTAAATCGACAGGCGATCTATCTAAACCGACAAACAATTCTATGCAACGATAAACTTGGTTGGTAAAGGAGCGGGCAAGAGCTGTTCTTACAACCCCACACTAACCCACCAGATCCTTCTTCGAAATCTTCCCGATCAGCGTCTTCGGCAATTCATCTCGAAACTCAATAACACTAGGCAGTTTATACTTCACCAGCTTGCCTTTTAAAAATTCTTTCAGCTCCTTTTCTTCAAGCTCACGCCCATCTTTAAGCTTCACAAACGCTTTCACCAATTGCCCACGATATTGGTCATCAACCCCGATAACCGCCGCTTCTTCAACGTCGGGGTGTTTATAAATCACCTCTTCAATTTCGCGCGGATAGACGTTAAAGCCACTGGAAATGATCATCTCTTTGATACGATCCACCACAAAAATATAGCCATCCTTATCCATATAGCCCAGATCTCCCGTGTGCAAACGCCCCGAGCGAATCACATCATTAGTATCATCGCTGGCGAAATACCCTTTCATCACCTGCGGCCCTGTTATGCATATTTCACCGACTTTATCCTTTGGCATTAGCGGCCTTCGGCCTTCTGTGCTACGAATTTCGATCACGGTTCCTGGGAACGGCAACCCGATTGACCCGGGTTTTCCTTCCGAAAACATAGGGTTTGCAGCCACCACGGGCGAACTTTCCGTTAGGCCATAGCCCTCCACCAAAGCGCAGCCGCTCATTTCCTCAAAGCGCTCTTTAACTTCCAAAGGCAGCGGCGCACCCCCACAAAGACAGGCTTTCAGCGAAGTCAGGTCATATTTATCAATTTTCTTAAAATTATTTATTGCCGTAAATAACGTCGGAACTCCCGGCAGCAAAGTAGCTTTCTTTTTCTGCACATCTTTTAAAATCTGGCCGATATCGAAGCGCGAATGCATGATTATTCGACACGCTTTATGCACACTTAAATTCATCACCACAGTCATTGCAAACACATGGAAAAACGGCAAAACCCCCATCATTCTTTCTTCGCCTTCTTCAAGTTCATGGAACCAGATACCGCTTTGAATCGTATTTGCGTAAAGGTTATAATGTGTGAGCATTGCTCCCTTAGGCAGGCCAGTTGTGCCGCCAGTATATTGCAGAACCGCCAAATCTTCCTTTGGTTTTATCTCCACTTCCTTATATTTACCGTCATTTTCGATCAATGTTTCATATGAAACATTTACCCTGCCGAATGCAATGCTGGCCATTTCGCTCTTTTTTAAAATCCCGAATAAAACATTTTTTGGGAACGGCAATGAATCCTGCAGCGAGGCTATAATCACTTTTTCAAGGCAGGTTGTCTGCAATAAATTTGAAGTTTTTTCGCATAAAACGGTCATGTTCAAAGTAATCATCAGTCGCGTATCTGAGTCTATAACCTGATTGCCAATTTCATTAATCGTATAGAGCGGGTTATAATTTACAACCACTGCACCGATTTTTAATATTGCATAATATGCGATCAAAAATTGCGGGCAATTAGGCATTAAAAGCCCTATTTTAATGCCCTTAGGCAGTCTCATTCTCTGCAAACCTTTTGCCAGGCGATTGACCTCATCGCCTATCTCTTCATAGCTATAAAGCTTGCCGTAATAATCTATACAAACACTTTCGGGGAATTTCGCAACGGCATCATCCAAAATTTTATACAAAGGTACCGCGGGAATTTCAATATCCCACTCAACCCCTTCCGGATAATTTTTTTCCCAGGGATAATCTTTCTTTCTTTTTGTCATATTAAACCTTTACCTAAAGTCCTACCACCAGGGGTATTCACCCCTTCTGCACGTTCATTATATTTTTCTTGCGCTTGCACTTGCACTTGTACTATAAACTTACATTCATAGGACTTACGCAGGACAAGTATTTTTGAATTGTTTTTAGGCAAAAATGTTCTAAAAAACGCAGTGTACACGAAGTACATGAGTATTTTTAGGTTATTTTTAACGACAAAACAATCAAAAAGACGACTTCATGCGTAGATCCTAATTCAAACTAAGTATAAGTTGGAGTATATGTCAAATCATTCTACAGATATTGTTATAATCGGTGCAGGGCCGGTTGGATTATTTACCATTTTTGAAGCGGGAATGCTGAAATTAAACTGCCATGTTGTAGATGCGCTCGACTTTGTTGGCGGGCAATGCGCGGCGTTATACCCGGAAAAACCTATTTATGATATTCCCGGTCACCCTAATATTCTGGCTGAAAACTTAGTCAAAAATCTGGAGGAGCAAGCAGCGCCATTTAGCCCCACTTATCATCTTGGACAAAATGTAGAAAAAGTTGAAAAATCTGGCGAAGGCTGGAAAGTGACAACCTCAAAAGACACTATAATAGAGACAAAAACTATTATAATAGCAGCTGGATGTGGCGCATTTGGTCCAAACCGCCCTCCTTTGGATGACATCGAAAAATACGAGGGCAAAAGCATTTTTTATATGGTTGGAAAGCGTGAGGATTTGCGCGATAAAGATGTAGTAATAGCTGGTGGTGGTGATTCCGCGGTTGACTGGGTTTTGGCGCTGGAAGGGATTGCAAAAACCATATCCATAGTTCACAGAAGGGCAAAATTTCGTTGTGCGCCAGGCAGTCACGACAAGCTGCAAGAGCTTGCAAAACAAGGCAAAGTTGAGCTGGTCACTCCCTTTCAGCTCGACTCTTTGGACGGTGATAACGGGCAGCTTGAATCTGTAACAGTAAAAGACTTAGGCGGCGATACCCGCACTCTAAAAGCTGACATTTTACTGCCCTTTTTTGGGTTGGCGATGGAGCTTGGGCCGATTGCCAATTGGGGGCTTAATCTTAATAAAAACCTTATTGAGGTTGATCAATCTACCCTACAAACCAGTGCGGGCGGCATTTTTGCTGTTGGTGACATCTGCACCTACCCCAATAAGCTGAAATTAATCTTAAATGGCTTTGCTGAAGCTGCAATGGCTTGCCATAGCGCGAGAAAACTTATATACCCTGATGAAGAATTACATTTTGAATATTCAACAACCAAAGGGGTTCCTGGATAATTATGAGCGAAGCAAAAATAATAGACGGTAAGGCATTTTCTGCGAAATTACGTGAAAAAATTGCCAAAAAAGTGGCTAAATTAAAAAATGACCATGGCATAACTCCCGGGTTGGCTGTGATTTTGGTTGGTGCAGATCCGGCCAGCGAGATTTATGTCCGCAATAAAAACAAGCAAACAATTGCTGCCGGCATGAATTCATATGAGTTTAAATTACCAGACACAATAACCCAGGACGAATTAATATCCAAGGTTAAGACTCTCAATGAAGACCCTGATATACATGGAATTTTAGTGCAACTTCCGCTACCAAAACATATTGAGGAATCGGCGGTAATAAATGCCGTTTCTCCCGAAAAAGACGTTGATGGCTTTCATGTGATAAATTCCGGTCGTTTAATGACCGGGCAGGATTGCACCATTCCCTGCACTCCTCTTGGTTGCATCATGCTTTTGAAGGACACGCTTGGCGATTTAACTGGGTTGAATGCGATCGTGATCGGTCGTTCCAATATAGTCGGAAAACCCATGGCGCAGCTGCTTTTAAAGGAAAATTGTACCGTGACTATGGCTCATTCACGCACGAAAGATTTGCAAGGCGAATGCAAGCGCGCAGATATCGTCGTTTCTGCTGTTGGTATCGAAGAAATGGTGCGTGGAGAGTGGATCAAACCTGGTGCAACCGTAATAGACGTCGGTATAAACCGGGTTGCCACCAGCGACGGTAAATATAAACTCACCGGCGATGTAAATTTTGCTGAAGTTTCACAAGTTGCGAAGGCTATAACCCCCGTTCCCGGCGGCGTTGGCCCAATGAC
>JAJRPW010000120.1 GCA_024280585.1 Alphaproteobacteria bacterium | reverse complement strand
TAATTCCGCCCCAGGTTGGGCCAAGATATCTGACTGCGTTTATAAATTCATCGGGATCTTCAGTGTCAACTTCAATATCCACCGAATCAATATCGGCAAAACGCTTGAATAATACCGCTTTTCCTTCCATAACCGGTTTTGAGGCCAGCGCGCCAAGATTGCCTAGCCCTAAAACTGCCGTGCCGTTTGAAATTACTGCGACATAATTGCCCTTCGCCGTGTAATCATAAGCTTTCGCGGGGTCTTTATCAATTTCCAGGCAAGGAACGGCAACGCCGGGCGAATAAGCCAGGGATAAGTCTCGCTGAGTCATTAGGGGTTTCGTCGGCAGCACCGCAACTTTACCGGGTTTTCCGTCTTTTTGATGGAAATGTAAAGCTTCTTCATCGGTTATTCTGGTACCTTTTTTCGTACTATCTGGCATGGCTGAATCCTGTTTGTGAGTGATATTACGCAGGATTTATACAATGGTTTGGAAGAATAGTCAAATATTGGTTGCTGGGTACCAGGGCAAAATAGTTAATTATTAACTATTTTGCCCTGGTACCTTCTACTTCTCGCCAAAACCCAACTCCTGGCCGCGCAAAATACGGATGATGTTTTCTTTATGTTTGTAGATCACAATTGCTCCAAGGATTATTGCCATCAGTGCAATCGCGTTGCTGGCCATGAAGAATGCGAAAACCATGGCGAATATTATGGCGGATATGGCCGACATTGAAGAAATTCTGGTGATATAAAAAACAGCGAGCCATGAAGCGCATGTGAAAATTGCTAAAGGCCAATAAGCAACGGCGAAAACGGCGATTGTGGTGGCAACACCTTTGCCGCCTTTGAATTGTAACCAATATGGGAATATATGCCCTAAAACCGCAGCGATTCCAGCAAATGCAATCAGCCAATCCCCACCGATAAATTTTGCTATACCAACGGCAAGCGCGCCTTTTCCGGCATCCAAAGCCAATGTCACGGCGGCAAGTTTTTTGCCGGCGGTTCGTAATACATTCGTTGCGCCAATATTGCCCGAACCTTTCTTGCGGATATCGCCTTTGCCGGCTTTTTTGGCGATTAACAGGCCAAACGGGATTGATCCTAAAAGATATGAGCCGGCGATTACGATGATGCTAATTATAAAATCAATCATTACTTATTCCTGCTAATTTTACGCCATTTACGGACATTTCTGTTGTGTTCACTCAGAGTTTTTGCGAATTTATGGCCGCCAGTGCCGTCAGCCACAAAATAAATCTCATCGGTTTTAAGCGGATTTGTAACCGATTCAATCGCAGCATAACCCGGATTAGCAATTGGTCCCGGAGGTAAACCTGAATTCCTATAGGTATTATATTCATCCTGCATTTGCAAATCTTTAGTGCGAAGAGGGCGTTCCAAAACATATTTCCCTTTGGTGATAGAATAAATTACGGTCGGGTCGGTTTGCAGGCGCATTTTTTTGTTTAAGCGATTGATAAAAACAGCGGCGACACGGCCTCTTTCTTCTGGAATTCCTGTTTCTTTTTCGACAATCGAGGCCAGAGTCAGCAGTTCCTTCTTGTTTTTTATTGGTGAATCTTTCTCACGTTTTTCCCAGAGATTATTTAGCGCCTTTATCATGGCATTTTGCATTCTTTTTACTAGTTTTTCACGGCTGTCGCCATAGTAATAATCATAAGTTTCCGGCAAAAGTGTGCCTTCTCGTATGTTTTCCGGGACGGCTCCGGTCATGTATTCAGCTTTTTGGATATGCTTCAGTATTTGAAAAGTCATCAACCCCTCAGGAATCGTTATTTTATGGACTATTACATCGGCGTTTGCTAGTTTTTCAAATGCATCCACCGGAGATATTCCAGCAGGGAAGGAATATTCGCCGGCTTTCAGGCTGTTTCCCGCCCCGTTCACCCGCAAAATTATATAAAAAAGCTCGGGATGTTTAATAATTCCAGCGTTTGACAGATTATATGCGATGGATTTTAATGAGGAGCCATTGGCGATAACCAGCGTTTTATCCTCTTGCGAAGAGCCTGGATTTTGAAAATAATTTATCGAATAATAGGTCAGACCAGCAGCTGTAATTAGAAAAACTACGCAGGATATACCAATAAACATCGACAGTTTTTTGAAAAACGAAGTCTTCTTTTTAGCGACATCATCGGGTGGCTCTACTGCTTCGGTCTGCACAATAATCCCTCAATTAGCTATAGTGTTTCAGGTTTGAAGTGACTGCAGGAAATCAAGGCGCAGTGTATAAACATACATAAGCCGAAGATTAACGCCCGGTCACTTCAAAGATGAAATGCTTAGACCTTTTTAAAAACCAAAGACGCGTTAGTTCCACCAAACCCAAACGAATTAGAAAGTACAGCATTAATTTGGCGTTCTTTTGCTTTCAAAGGCACAAGATCAATATCGCATCCTTCATCTGGATTTTCAAGATTTAAAGTTGGAGGGGCGATATTATCCCGCATCGCCAGAATTGCAAAAATAGCTTCAACGCCGCCAGCCGCGCCAAGCAAATGGCCAATAGCTGACTTTGTAGAGGACATCGATAAACTGTCCAAATTATTGGCAAACAAGCGTTTTACAGCACCAAGTTCAATAGTATCGCCAAGCGGAGTTGATGTGCCGTGGGCGTTTATATAGTCAATATCACCGGTGGATAGGCCAGACCGCTTCAAGGCTGATTGCATAGCTCGAAAGCCGCCATCGCCGTCTGGTTGTGGTGAGGTTATATGGAATGCGTCGCCGGACAGGCCATAACCCATAACTTCCGCGTAGATTTTCGCGCCGCGCTTTTTCGCATGCTCATACTCTTCCAAAACAACAACGCCTGCACCTTCGCCCATAACAAAACCGTCGCGGTCTTTATCCCAAGGGCGGGAGGCTTTTTCGGGAGTATCGTTAAAAGACGTGGATAAAGCCTTGGCAGAGGAAAATCCAGCCATACCAATCCGGCATAAAGCTGATTCAGCGCCGCCAGCAATCATCACATCCGCATCGCCATATTGTATAAAACGGGAAGCGTCGCCAATTGCATGCGCGCCGGTTGAGCAGGCAGTAACCACCGCGTGATTAGGGCCTTTGAACCCATGTTTTATAGAAACCTGGCCGGATACTAAATTAATTAAGCTGCCGGGAATGAAGAACGGGCTGATTTTACGCGGCCCTTTTTCATGCATAAGAATAGAGTTGCGCTCAATTGACGGCAATCCGCCAATACCAGAGCCGATAGTAACACCGGTTCTGTATTTTTGCTCTTCAGTTTCAGGAACCCAGCCAGAGTCAGCAATTGCCTGGTCAGCGGCGCCCATGCCATAAATTATGAACGTATCAACCCGGCGCTGTTCTTTTGCCGGCATGACATCGTCAGGATTAAATCCATCCGGCTCATCGGCTGTCGGGACTTGTCCGGCAACTTTCGCCGGTAAATCGGACACATCGAATCTGTCAATTTTACCAATACCAGACTCGCCTTTCAGCAGCCTATCCCACGTTGCCTCAACGCCATTGGCCAAAGGTGTAACAAGACCCATACCTGTAACTACTACTCTTCTCATACGAACCTATTTATAGTTTTTCTGTGTCGGCCTGCAAACGCTATATTTCCTGCGCTTAGCTGCTCAGGTACCTGTATTTACATTCCGCTGCTATGCTCAAAAACACAGCGTTTTCGTCATGGCACAAAAAAAAGTCTAAACAGGTTCGTAGGCAATATATATGACACGAATTCAACAAAAAACAGCTTAAAAATAAATTTAAGCTGCGGCTTCTGCTGTTGTAATAAATTTAACGGCATCTTCGAGAGTAACAATTTTTTCTGCTTCCTCATCAGGAATTTCGCAGCCAAATTCTTCCTCAAACGCCATAACCAGCTCTACCTGATCGAGGCTGTCTGCGCCTAAATCATCAATAAAGCTAGCATTTGAAGAGATTTTAGCCTCATCAACATCCAAATGTTCAGCTACAATTTTTTTAACTTTGTTTTCGATATCGTTACTCATAATTTTGTCCATCTTGAATTAATAGAAGTTGAAACGTTCCTGCATAATATTTGCTAAATTTGAAGAGTCAATGTTTTTATGAAATGGAGCTGCAGTAGTCTAATTTTTGCCTAGGGCAAACGCACCTAAATATTCTTAACAAAAGAAATGCAGTCTTTGTAACTAAATACAAGCAGCAGAGTTCGTCATACTGCGGCTTGACCGCAGTATCCAAGGAAAACGAATCATTATTATTATAAGTATTTATTTAAAAACCTTGGATACTGCTATCGAGTAGCAGTATGACGAACTTATTTGTATATATTTTGTTGCAAAATTATCGACGTAATTTAGATGCGGTTGCCCTGAATTTTTTCCAAAAACTACTTGACCTGTCCCATTAATTCACATAAAGTGGGGTTTGTACCCATGAAATCCCATTTTAAACCATTTATTTCCAGCAGGTAGCATGAGATTAATTGGTTTGGGAATAGCAGGGTGTGTTGCGTTAGAAATAAGTTTCTTTGAATGTCAGGTAGATATTTGAAGGACTTAATTATATTCCTCTTAGGTTTTTTTAGGGAGACGTCGAAGTTTATTCTTTGCCGTTAAAAACAGGAGTTACTAGTTGGCTTTATTCTTGTCTACATATGTAAACAAGGTCGATAAGAAGGGGCGTGTGTCTATCCCGGCTAATTTCCGTGCGACTTTATCGGAACAAAAATTCCAGGGGATAATTGCTTATTCCTCCTTTGTTAATGGCTGTATTGAAGCTTGCAGCATGGAGCGCATCGAGCAGCTGAGTGAGAGTATAGATAATTTGGATCCGTATTCGGATGAAAGAGATGCATTTGCTGCGACGATTTTAGGTGGAAGTATACAATTGGCGTTTGATAGTGAGGGCAGGGTGATGCTGCCGGTTGGTTTGATGGAAGAGGCAGGCGTTAAAGATAAGGTGGCCTTTGTTGGCAAAGGCGCGACATTTGAAATATGGAACCCGGAAGAATTTAATAAATATGCTGAAAAAGCCCGTGAATTGGCAAAAAAACAACGTGCAAATTTACGTTTATCAAAAAAAGGAGGCGAAGCTTAAATGGCTGAGGCAGCGCATATCCCAGTTATGTATAACGAAATGTTGGAATATATGTCTCCGGCCGATGGCGAGGTTTATGTGGACGGAACTTTCGGCGCTGGTGGTTATACAAAAGGGCTGCTGAATGCAGCGGATTGCAGCGTTTATGCTATAGATCGTGATCCTAACGTACAAAAATTAGCAGAGGATTTAAAGCAAAAATATCCGGGCAGGGTTGAACTTCTTGTCGGAAATTTTGCCGATATGGATGAATTATTAAAAAATGCTGGAGTTGAAGGAGTTAATGGGGTTGTGCTAGATATTGGCGTGTCTTCTATGCAAATTGATAATGCCGGTCGCGGGTTTTCATTTCAAAAAGACGGGCCGCTTGATATGCGTATGAGCTGCGAGGGTTTGGATGCTGCAACGGTGGTAAATCAAACCGAAGAAAACGAACTTGCTGACATTATATATAAGTATGGTGGCGAGCGCAAATCGCGGCGAGTGGCAAGGGCAATAGTCCAGGCGCGAAAAGAATCAGCAATAACAACAACTAAGCAGCTTGCGGATATAGTTCGTTCGGTTGTGCGTGCGGCTAAAGATAAGATCGATCCGGCAACCAGGACTTTTCAGGCGCTTCGAATCTGGGTCAATGATGAGCTTGGCCAATTGACAAGAGCGTTGGATGCGGCTGAAAATATTCTGCTTCCTGGCGGGCGTTTAGTGATCGTATCCTTCCATTCATTAGAAGATTCGATAGTAAAGTCATTTATTAATGACAGAATTGGAAAAATGGCTGGTATATCAAGACATATGCCGCTTCCAGCTGATTATGGCCAGGTGAAGCCAACATTCAAAGCTCTAACGAAAAGAGCTATTTCTGCTAGTGAGGGCGAGATAAAAATTAATATTAGGTCGCGATCGGCAAAATTGCGCGCTGCTATAAAGTTGGAGGAGGCAACTTCATGAGAAGAAAATCCTCAATTATATTAGTTATATTAATTGGTTTTAGCGTTTTTGGCCTGTTTCACGTGAAACATAAGGTGCAAAATTTGAAAAAGGAATTATTGGAGATTAACAGGCAGTTAGCGTCGGATCGTGCGGAAATACATGTGCTTGAGGCCGAATGGGCTTATTTAAACGAGCCGTCGCGCATTAAAAAACTAGCGGAAAAATATTTACAGATGGAATATTTAAAGGTTAGCCAGCTTAAAAATTATGACCAGGTGCGCTTACTTTATTTTGCTGATAATAAACATGATTTTATCAATATTACGCCGACTTTGCGGCCAATTCTTTCAAGCGCCAGGAATTACTAATGAAATTTTCTGCGGAAGATAATAATTTTATAAAAATTGGAGCCTCCAAACAGGATGTGGAGGTTAGCCATGCGCGCTTGCTTGTGGTTATGATGTTTTTCGCGATAGGCTTTTTTATCGTGTCATTCAGGGTTTTCGATGTTGCGTTGTTAGATGGCGGCAGGGATTTTAATTCCGCATCTATCGATGGTTCGGTTCCGTATAAAAGCAGAGGCAATATAGTTGATAGAAACGGTATTTTGTTGGCGATTAATTTGTCTACGGCATCTTTATATGCCAATCCGCAAGTTGTTATGAATGTTGAGGAGGCGGTGAGCAAGCTTTCTGCTGTTTTTTCAGATATTAACAAGGATGTTTTAAAGTCGCGTCTTGAGTCTGATAAAAGTTTTATCTGGGTGAAACGTAACTTAACCCCAAAAGAGCAGTATGGCGTGAACAGCCTTGGAATTCCTGGACTTTATTTTCAAAATGAAGAAAAACGGGTTTACCCGCATAAGAATTTATTGTCGCATGTGATAGGTTATGTAAATCTTGATGGCAAGGGAATTTCCGGCATTGAGAAAAAATTTGATGAATATTTGCTTGAAGAAAATGATAATGCACCGTTACAGCTTTCCGTTGATATCCGCGCGCAAGGTGTTGTTCACGATGTTTTGCAGCAATATGTTGATGATTTTAAAGCCGTTGGCGCCAGCGCGATTGTGATGGATGTTGATAGTGGTGAGGTTATTTCGATGGTGAGTCTGCCGGATTTTGACCCGAATAAATTTGCAGAAGTTACTGAAAACCAACGTTTTAATAGGTCAACATTGGGCGTTTATGAGATGGGCTCAACTTTCAAATCTTTCAATATGGCTTTGGGGCTAGATTCCGGGGTGATATCTATGCGTGATAAATATGATGTATCCAGGCCTATTAAGGCCGCAAGTTTTTTCATAAGAGACTTTCACCCAAAGAAGAAAAGACTTACAGTTCCCGAGATTTTTATGTATTCATCCAATATTGGTTCTGCCAAAATTGCTATGGATGTGGGTGGTGAGGCGCAAAAAGAATTCCTGCAAAGGCTTGGTCTGCTTGATGGCTTGGCGATTGAAGTGCCAGAGAAAGCACATCCATTATATCCGCAAAGATGGAGTGAAATAAGCACAATGACTATATCTTACGGGCATGGGATTGCAGTTACACCGCTGCATATTGTTCAATCTACAGCAGCTTTGGTGAATGGCGGAATTCTTCATCCTGCAACATTGATTCATAAAAAAAACAATGATTTAGTAGATGGAGTTAAAGTTATTAATAAAGATACATCTGATAATATGCGTAAGTTAATGCGATTTGCAGTTAAACACGGCACAGGCGGGAGAGCCGATGCTAGTGGTTATTTCGTTGGCGGTAAAACAGGTTCTGCTGATAAGGCGCTAAACGGTGATTATAATAGAAAGGCTACTATATCATCATTTATTGCAGCTTTTCCTATGAATAAACCAAGATATGTTGTACTAGTTATGCTTGATGAACCGGTTGGCAATGCGTCGACTGGCTGGTATGCAACGGGTGGAATGGTGGCAGCACCGGCGATTCGAGAGATAGTTGAGCGTATATCTCCGATTTTAGGGGTTATGCCAGTTGATGGTGGCGACTATGAAATAAGGCGTGAATTTTGGTATGATGATGACAATGCAAAAGGTGCAAAATTGGCTTTTGCCGGCGATTTTTAGTGATTTTCCTGAGATAATAATTTCCGAGGCATTTGCAAATATTGAAATAAAAGGGCTGGCGCTTGATTCGCGGCAGGTTGAGCCGGGTTTTTTGTTTGCAGCATTAAAAGGTACAAATAGTGACGGCGCAGACTTCATAGAAAACGCTGTTAAAGCAGGCGCAACAGCGATTTTGTGTGATGAAAATATTGCGAAAAAATCGGATGTTTGTTATATAAAGGTCAAAAATCCCAGGCAGGTTTTCAGTTTGATTGCAGAAAAATATTATCAGGCGCAACCTGATGTAATAGCAGCGATTACTGGCACTAATGGCAAGACTTCAACCGCGCATTTTTGTAGGGAAATTTGGGCGATTTTAGGAAAAAAATGTGCCTCTATGGGGACAATCGGCATCACGGATAGCCACGGCAAATTTGAGTATGACCGTACAGGTTTTTTGACGACACCTGACCCGGTGAAATTGCATAAAATACTAGCCAGCTTGAAAGATAGAGAGGTGGATTATTTGGCGATGGAGGCGTCGAGTCATGGCTTGGATCAATATAGATTAGATGGTGTACACGTTAAAATTGCAGCATTTACCAATTTTTCACGCGATCATCTGGATTATCATGGAAGTATGGAGGCGTATTTTGATGCAAAAATGCGGTTATTTTCAGAGATTTTACAAGAAAACGGAGTCGCGGTTATAAATTGCGACATTCCAGAGTATGAGGCGATAGAAAAAATTGCAAAAAATCGTGGTTGTACGGTGATTTCCTATGGGAAATATGTTAAAGGTAAAAAAAACTACCTCGAACTTTTTGACGTAACAAAAACATCTGAAGGACAACAAATTGCTTTCGAGATTTTAGGTAAACTTTATACGATAAATACCCGATTGATAGGAGATTTTCAGGCCTATAATTTGTTGTGTGCTTTGGGGGTTGTGCTTGCGTCAGGTTGTAATGTTGATGAGGCTGTGGCTGCTATGGCGCAGGTTTCTTCGGTGCCAGGGCGAATGCAAAGAGTTGATAATGGCGAGATTGGTGCAAAAATTTTCGTAGATTATTCGCACACTCCAGATGCTCTGGAAAAGGTTTTGCAGGTGCTTAGGCCTTATGTTGGCGGTAAGTTATGGGTGGTTTTTGGCTGTGGTGGCGATCGTGATAAAGGCAAAAGGTCGCAAATGGGCGCGATAGCAGCGGATTTGGCGGATAATATAGTGATAACGGATGATAATCCAAGAGGCGAGGATCCGGCGCAAATCCGCAAGCAAATTATTAAGAATTGCCCGGATGCCATTGAAATTTCAGATAGAAAAGAGGCCGTTGGCTATGCGGTGCAGAAATTGGAGTGGGGGGATATATTACTAATTGCCGGCAAAGGTCATGAAAAAATACAGATAATTGGTGATGAGGTTTTGCCTTTTGATGATGTGAAGGTGGCCGAAAATGCAATTAATGGAGCAAAAAATGGCGGATGATTTATGGAGTTCCGACGAAGTAAAAGCAGCGACTGGTGGCCTGTCTGGCGGAAAATGGCAGGCAAATGGTGTCTCAATAGACAGCCGAACAATACAAAAAGGTGACTTATTTATTGCCATAAAAGGTGAAAATTTCGACGGTCATAAATTCGTCAAGGACGCTATAAAAAAAGGCGCTGGCGGGGTTATTGTTGAAGAAGGATATCCCATTGAAGATCAAATGGTTGTAGTCGAAAATACATTTAAAGCATTAAAAAGCCTTGCTAACTATCGGAGAAATCAGATTAATGGTAAAATTATCGGGGTCACAGGCAGCGTTGGAAAAACCAGCACTAAGGAAATGTTGGGTCTGGTTTTGTCGGGACAAGGTGATGTTTATTCGACAAAAGGCAACTTAAATAACCATTTTGGCCTACCTTTAACAATTTGCCAGATGGATAAAAATGTGGATTTCGGCGTTTTGGAAATGGGTATGAATCACGCTGGCGAAATTTCCCTATTGTCTAAAATAGCTAAACCCGATGTGGTTATAATTACAAATATTGAGGCGGTACATCTGGAGTTTTTTGAATCTGTGGCGCAAATTGCTGACGCAAAATCAGAGATTTTTGACGGCTTAAAAGACGGCGGGACGGCTATATTAAATTGTGACAATCCTCAATTTCAGAGGGTTAAAGATAATCTGGCACAGAAAAATGCAAAAATAATCACTTTCGGTGCAGACGAGGCGGCAGATTTTCAGCTTTCAGAATATATAGAAAAAAACGGCGTAGCTCATATAAAGGCGTTTTACAATGGTGAAGAGTTCGATTATGAACTCGGAATTTGTGGCAAACATCAGGCTATAAATTCATTGGCTGTGTTGGCTGCCGTGGATGCAATCGGAGCGGATATCGATAAAGCCGCGGATGATTTGGCCGGTTTTTCTACAAAAGAAGGCCGGGGAAAGCGATATAATGTAGCTTGCTCTGGCGGATCATATATTTTAATAGATGATTGCTATAATGCAAGCCCAGCTTCGGTTATGGCCGCTTTGGATAGTTTGTCAGGAGCAAAAAAAGATAAAGATATTCGTCTTATCGCAGTTTTAGGAGATATGTTTGAACTTGGAAATCAAGCTAAAGCGTTACATAAAGAATTAGTCCACAGCTTATTGAAAAATAACGTTGATTTAGTGTTTACGGCAGGCGATTTAATGGCTATTTTGTATGGAGATCTGCCCGATAAAATTAAAGGTAAGCACGCTGTTAACTCTAGCGAATTAACTGTTGATTTAAAAGGATTTTTGCAAGATGGCGATGTTGTTCTTGTGAAAGGTTCGCGCGGTATGAAAATGGAAAATGTAGTCAACTACCTATTAGAGCAAGAGCAACGAAAAAATGTTGTATAATTTATTACTGAATTTATCCGATGATTACGGGTTTTTTAACCTGTTTCGCTACATTACATTTCGTAGTGGTGGCGCAATTTTTACGTCATTGGCGATTAGTTTTATCTTCGGCCCGCATATAATAAAATGGTTGAAAACAAAGCAAAGTGACGGTCAACCAATCCGTGAAGACGGGCCAAAAAGCCACTTATTGACAAAAAAAGGGACACCGACGATGGGCGGGGTGATGATGCTGTTTTCTGTGGGGGTGTCGACTTTGCTTTGGGCGGATCTAAAAAATCAATATATCTGGATCGTTTTATTCGTAACTTTTGGCTTTGGATTGCTTGGATTCGCTGACGATTATTTAAAAATAACGAAGAAAAATACCAAAGGAGTTTCGGGGAAATTAAAGATTCTTGTGCAGGTTTCAATTGGTTTGGTAGCGGCAATCTGGATTAATTCTGTGGCACCGGATGAATATGCCAGCCATCTCGCTTTCCCATTTTTTAAAGATTTATTGATTGATTTAGGCTGGTTTTATATACCTTTTATCATAGTTGTTATGGTTGGTGCATCAAATGCGGTAAATTTAACCGATGGTTTAGATGGACTCGCAATCGTGCCAATTATGATAGCCGGCGCTTGTTTTGGCCTTATCAGCTATCTTGTCGGGCATGCTAGTTTTGCCGAATATTTACAAATCCATGCAGTGCCGGGAACTGGCGAAATATCCGTATTTTGCTGCGCTTTGATCGGTTCGGGTCTCGGATTTTTGTGGTATAATGCGCCTCCTGCAAAAGTTTTTATGGGTGACACGGGCAGCCTCGCATTCGGCGGCTCACTGGGCGTTATCAGTGTTATTACCAAGCACGAAATCGTACTTTCGATTATTGGCGGATTGTTTGTAATGGAGGCCGTTTCTGTAATAATCCAGGTCGGATATTTTAAATTTAGCGGTGGAAAACGGTTTTTCGGCATGGCTCCGATACACCATCATTTTGAGAAAAAAGGCTGGTCGGAGCCAACGATTGTGATTCGTTTTTGGATTATAGCGGTGATTTTTGCGCTAATCGGCCTGTCTACACTGAAACTTAGATAATTATTATGCGTTGGGATTTCTCAAAAATATTTGTGTTTGGCCTTGGAAAAGCTGGTATGTCGGCAGTTTTGGCTTTGGCTGATGATGGAATAGAAGTTCTGGCATGGGATGATGGTCAGAAGGCGAGGGACGCGTTGAATAAAAAAGACCTCAATAAGGTTCAACTTATTGCTCCAAGCCATTGTAATTTCGAAGATATTGATGCTTTGATTTTAAGCCCGGGAATTCCTTTTACACACCCAAAACCACATCCAGTTGTAACTATGGCGGCCAATGCGGCTTGTCCGATAATTTGTGATATAGAACTGCTTTATTTGTCGGATAAAAATGCAAAATATATAGGAATTACAGGTACTAATGGTAAGTCAACAACCACATCTTTACTCGGGCATATATTGCAGAATTCTGGTTTGAAATCAGTAGTTGGCGGTAATATTTGCACCCCAGTTCTCGACTTAAAGCCACTTGGTAAGAACGGGATTTATGTCATTGAAATGTCGTCATATCAGCTGGATTTAATAGATAAAACCAGGTTTAATATATCCATTTTGTTGAATATTACACCTGACCACCTTGATCGTCATGGCGATATGGCCGGTTATGTTGCTGCAAAATGTCATATATATGATAGACAAAATCAGGATGATTTTGCCATT
>JAJRPW010000119.1 GCA_024280585.1 Alphaproteobacteria bacterium | reverse complement strand
GTCATCAATACGAACCATATCTTCTGCATTCAAAGATTCACCGTTAACAGTCACTAAATGCTTCATAAAATCTGTTAAAAATATCCTGTTATCACCACTATCGGGCAGTGAAAACGGGTTGAATCCACATGGTTTGCTTGGGTCTATGACAACATAAACCCCCTCAAGTGAGCGGATGAATATTTCTGCGCCCCGGTCTTTATCGAAGAAGAACATGCGGCAATAAAATTTGCGAGCTTGTGCGCATAAAAAATTCATCAATACCGTTTTACCAGCTCCCGTAGGGCCAATAATAGTTGTGTGTCCGACATCTCTTACATGGAAATTGAAGAAAAAAGGTGTTCCCGAGGTAGTATCCAAAACTGTTACGTGATCGCCCCAATGATTGCCTTTTTCTTGACCGGTTGGATAGTTATGCATAGATGCAAAACTTGATAAATTTAATGTGTTTATAGTGGCTCTTCTGATGGCGAAACTATCATTTCCTGGCAATTGCGCCCAATATGCAGGCTCCAGATTAATTTTTTCCCGTACTGGAATTCCACCGGCATTACCAAGCTCCGTTGACGCCATTGCTACAGCGTTTTCCAGGGCTTTTTTGGAATCTTCAATACATAAAATTGTGATATGATGCTTGCCGAAGCCAATTAACCCACTCATTGACTGGTCAAGAGCTTCGTTAATTTCATCAATTTGTGATACTGCAACGTCGCCCGCCGCAATCATCCGTCCCTGCTGGATTCTCATTTGGTTAATCGCAACAGTTCTGTCGATAAATGAAAATGACTGTGATATAATCAGTTCAAATGGCATTTGCAAAAAGCTATCCAGCATCGTTGCAGAAGACTGGCTTGGATATTCTTTTATACTCACAATCCCTGCAAAACGGCTTTTATTTGAACCTCTCACCTCAATTGCTTTCTGCCCAAAATAAAGCCTGTTAGTTGGAATATATTCCGAAATATTCATCGATGGCATAAGCATCGGAGAGCCTTCACCGCAATTAACAAGTTTTCCTAAAAACTCTAATATTTCTGAAAAAACGCCGTCTTCAGTTTCAACCGTGCCGAGCAATTCCGGCTTATAATCACGTAGAGTGCTTACAATCCGCGAGGTCATTTCATCAAGCTCTTCACAGGATTCCCTCATATTTTTGCCCCAAAGGGTTTTATCTGCCTTCTGCTGGATTTTTTCCAACGTAGATTCCAAAAATGCTATTCCTTGCTTGTTTTGTTTTCTAATTACAGAGATGTATAGCTCATTAACAAAGCTTTGTTGCGATTTATGTTTTTCCCTCCATTGTTCTTCGAGATAAGAGGCGAAGCCTGGAGGCATATTATGATCTTTAATATTTGAACTAAATGGCGTTTCACGTCGCCTTACGATATGAAAATAAAGGCTCATACTGCCGGTTCCTATGCCTTTTAGGAGTATATTACGGATGCTTTTTCTTATATCCACATCTTCGTCATCTGCGGTTTCGAAAGAATAACCGCCTAATCTTATGACTTGCATGAGGCCGTCATCTTTCATTAATATCGTGTGGTTATTCCAGTGATATTTATAAGGGATAAACTCCGACTCTGGAAATTCCCTGTTTGCAATTTTTTGCTTTTGAGTACGTTTTCGCGTTAATTTAAACATATTACCTAAGTTATTAGTTAAAAAACTATTACTTATTTATTTTATAACACTCAATTACATCACGTCATAAGAGTTAGTCATCCCATGATATAATTTATTCTTACATCTATTACATTTTTGTTGTCTTATCATAAATAATTCCAGAAATAGCGGTTCTTTTTGCGATGCTATATACGCGATTCCATGCAATGGAAACATTGCCCCAAATCCTTTAAAATCGGAGGTAAGAACGAAATACATCATACATGTGAAAAAGTACGCCATAACAACAGTATAGCTTACACCGAAGAGCATTGAAGGGCGCGTGAGTCCCAGGAATACCATGTCTATCTCTAATTGACCGCCATCTGAAGCCGCCATATGCTTTTCCTCTAAATAAAAATATACATAATTAATTATAATTAAGTTAAAATTTTGATAGCTTAATTACAGTTAATTATAGCATAAAATTATTACCGAAATATTACTACTTTGGATAAAATTACACTACAATATTCTTATCCACACCATTGTAACATAGAAATGCTTAAATATTTAATAAATTTGTATATTTTTTTTTACTTTGTGGTATTTTTATGTGGTGTTTTGGTTGTGGGTATTGTATACGAAGCATATATAATGTGATAAAAGATTTTTATGGAAAATATAAGCATTTTAGATCGAATAGACGACGCAAAAGACTTAAAAACCCTTACTATCAAGGATTTACAGCTTTTAAGTGAGGAGGTGCGCGAAAAAACCATTGAGGCCGTGTCTAAAACCGGTGGGCATTTAGGTGCGGGGCTTGGCGTTGTTGAGCTTACTGTTGCTTTACACCATGTTTTTAACACTCCTGACGATAAAATCATATGGGATGTTGGGCATCAGACTTATCCACATAAAATTTTAACCGGGCGCAAGGATAGAATCGAAACTTTGCGGCAAAAAGGCGGTCTGTCGGGCTTTACCAAGCGATCCGAGAGTGAGTATGATCCTTTTGGTGCCGGTCACAGTTCCACCTCTATATCAGCTGCGTTAGGGATGGCAACTGCGCGGGATCTTAAGCAGGAAAGCTTTGAAACCATTGCTGTTATTGGTGATGGTGCCATGAGTGCTGGCATGGCCTATGAGGCCATGAATAATGCTGGTGCGATGAATACGCGCATGATTGTGATTCTTAATGATAACAAAATGTCGATTGCTCCGGCGGTGGGTGCGATGAGTGGCTATTTATCTCGCCTGATATCTTCAAAGCCCTACCTAACCTTCAGAAATATAGCAAAAAATGTGGCGAGTCATTTGCCTAATGCCATTGAAAAAGCGGCGCGAAAAACCGAGCAATATACTAAAGATTTTTGGGCGGGGGGTAATTTTTTCGAGGAAATGGGCTTTTATTATGTTGGTCCTGTTGATGGCCACAATTTAGCACAATTAGTGCCTATTTTGAAGAATATAAAGAGCGATCAAAGCCTTAATCACCCTATTTTAATACATGTTGTCACTGAAAAGGGGCGTGGTTATGAAATGCCGGAGGCAAAAGACTCTAGTTTACATGCTGTAGGGAAGTTTGATGCTACAAGTGGTCGGCAGAATAAATCGTCAGTTAACGCTCCCAAATATACCGATGTTTTTGCAAAACAGCTGATAAAAGAGGCTGAAAAAGACGATAAAATTGTTGGTATAACCGCTGCTATGCCCGAGGGAACGGGATTGGATAAATTTGCCGAAAAATTTCCGGAGCGGCTATTTGACGTAGGGATCGCCGAGCAGCATGCCGTGACTTTTGCTGCTGGTCTTGCATGTGAAGGATTTAAGCCATTTTGTGCGATATATTCTACGTTTTTACAGCGTGCATACGACCAGATTGTGCATGATGTTGCCGTGCAAAAGCTGCCTGTTCGTTTTGCTATTGACCGCGCTGGACTGGTCGGTTCAGATGGGCCGACTCATGCCGGATCGTTCGATATTGCATTTTTGGCGAATTTACCGAATTTTGTGGTAATGGCACCATCTGACGAGGCGGAATTAGCAAAAATGGTAGCAACAGCAGCTAGTATAGACGACAGACCGAGTGCATTTCGTTATCCTCGTGGTGAGGGGGTTGGCATCGAAGTTCCTGAAATTGCAGAGATTTTAGAGATTGGCAAAGGGCGGATAATTAGCCGCGGTTCCGATATCGCTATATTATCTTTGGGGACGAGGTTGCAGGAAGTGCAAAAGGCATCTAAGCAACTGGAAAAACTTGGTATTTCAGTGACAATTGCTGATGCAAGATTTGCTAAACCTTTAGATGAGGAGTTGCTTGTAAGTCTAGCAAAAAATCATCAGTTACTGCTTACAATCGAAGAAGGTGCTGTTGGTGGCTTTGCATCTTTGGTTTTGGATTTGTTAAATAAAAACAGCCTATTAGATAGCACTCTTAAAGTAAAAAATCTATATATTCCAGATGTTTTTATTGAGCATACGAGTCAATATGATATGTATCAAAGATCCGGTTTGAATGCCGGTACTATTATAAAAACCGTTCTTGAAAATTTTGAGACAAAATCTATGAAAGTTGCTTAAAAATTATTGCAAAATATTGCTATATAGTGTAAATCTCGTCTGGAGATGACCTACTTGATAGATTTAGAAAAACTAGGATTAGACAGTTCCATATCTCCGCTGATCGAAGGCGCAGACGCCATAATTGCATCAAATTTAGCCGATCAGTCAAGAGATGGCGTTATATTTGTAGCTCGTGACGATAAACGTATGGCTGCTATCGCTAAAAATATCAGATATTTCTCTCCAACAACGAAAATAATACAAATTCCAGCATGGGATTGTTTGCCCTATGACCGTGTTTCTCCGAGTATGCACGTTACAAATCTTAGGACTGAGTCGTTATGTGAGGTTGCAACGTTAAAAAACAGGCACGGTTTGATCATAGTGACAACCGTTAATGCCTTGCTGCAACGCGTTCCACCCGCTAAAAAGCTTACTGAGCTTACATTTAAGGCGCATGAAGGTGATGAAGTAAATCGCAAAGAGTTAATTGACCATTTGGTCAAGAGCGGATATATCCACTCAGCAACGGCCAATGAGGCTGGAGAATTTGCCGTGCGGGGGAGCATAATCGATATAATCTCCAGTGATAGCGAAAAAGGCCTCCGACTCGATTTTTTTGACGATAAATTAGAGGTTATAAGGCTTTTTGACCCGCTTACGCAAATTAGCGCGGGGAAACGCAAGACGGTCAGTCTAATGCCAACTTCGGAAGTGGTTATGGATGAAGAGTCTATTGAGAAATTTCGAAATAATTACAGGAGGTTATTCGGAGCTATTCAAGCATCAGATCCACTTTATGAGGCTATATCCGAGGGACGTAATTATGCCGGAATGGAACATTGGCTGCCACTATTTTATGATAAATTAGATAGCCTATTTGACTACTTGCCCAATTGCCCGCTTATCTTCGATCATTTGGCTATAGAAGCGCACAATGAGAGGCTAGAGATCATTATTGACTACTATAAATCGCGGGAAGAGTCAACAAATTCAGGCTTTTCATCAAGTGGTAGTTACAAAGCAATTCCGCCGAAAATGCTCTATTTAGATGAGGAGGAGTGGGAGCAAAACTTATCTGGCCGGAAAATTATCAAAACGAGTATTTTTAAATTGCCTGATTCGGACGGTGCGATTGAGCTTGCATATAAGTCTGTGCCTAACTTTTCGACGGAAGCTAAAACCACAAAAACTAATGCATTTGACCTTTTGTCTAAATTTTTATTCGAGAAAAGAGCACAAAGAAAAATAATCACTTGTCATTCTGAAGGTTCAAGAGAGCGCATGCGAAAAATGTTATGTGAACATGACATTCATGTGGTAATAATTGATAAATTCGAACAAGCAAAAAAAGTTAAAGCTAAAACAATTGGACTGACCATCTTAGCTTTGGAAAGTGGCTTTGAATCTGATGAATATGTTGTCATAAGTGAGCAAGATATCGTTGGAGAAAGGTTAAATGCCGGTCGAAAATTGAAAAGAAAATCAGAAAATTTTCTAACCGAGGCTGCAAGCTTGTCTGAAGGCGAGTTGGTAGTGCATAATGAGCATGGACTTGGCCGTTTTGAAACGCTTGAAACACTAGTAATATCAGGTGAAAATCATGATTGCCTACGTATAATTTATCATGGCGGCGACAAATTATATGTTCCAGTCGAGAATATTGAAATTTTGTCAAGATACGGCTCAGAAAAGGAGACCGATCAACTAGATAAATTGGGCAGTGCATCCTGGCAGGCTCGTAAGTCCAAAATTAAAAAACGTATTAAAAATATTGCGGAAGGCTTAATAAAAATAGCGGCGGAAAGAGAGCTAAAAACCGCGCCAGAACTGGAAGCAATGGCCGGCTTGTATGAAGAATTCTGCTCACGTTTTCCTTATGCGGAAACTGAGGATCAATTGCGTTGTATTGAAGATGTAGCAAAGGATCTAATGTCGGGCAGGCCAATGGATAGACTAATTTGCGGCGATGTGGGCTTTGGCAAGACGGAAATTGCCCTGCGCGCAAGCTTTATAGCAGCAAGCTGTAATGAACATAAGCAGGTTGCAATTATTTGTCCGACCACCCTACTCTGCCGCCAGCATTACCAAACTTTTAAAAAACGTTTCGCCGAGTTTCCGTTTGAAGTTCGTGATTTGTCGCGCCTAACTCCTCCTAAAAATGTAAAAGAAACAAAAAAATACATTGAAAATGGCCGCGCTGATATAGTTATTGGCACCCACGCATTACTAGCAAAATCGATTAAATTCAAAAACTTAGGCCTGGTAATAATTGATGAGGAGCAATTATTTGGCGTCGTACAAAAAGAACGCTTTAAACAACTTCGCTCTGGCATTCATATATTATCGCTTTCCGCAACTCCAATTCCGCGCACATTGCAGATGTCACTGTCTGGCATAAAAGATTTGAGCATAATAGCCACGCCACCTATTGACCGGTTGGCTATAAGAAGCTTTTCAATGCCATTTGATCCGGTGATTATAAGGAATGCCATATTACGAGAGCATTATAGGGGGGGGCATACATTTTTTGTGGTGCCTAAAATCAAGGACTTAGATGAAATTGAGAGTAAATTGAAAGCGCTTATTCCTGAGGTAAAAATGGTTAGGGCACACGGTCAAATGCCACCAGTGCAACTCGATCAAACTATGAGTGACTTTTACGATGGAAAGTATGACGTTCTGCTATCTACTAATATAATTGGCTCTGGGATTGACTTACCGACGGCAAATACGATTATAATTCACCGCGCAGATATGTTCGGATTGTCACAATTATATCAAATGCGCGGAAGAGTCGGGCGCGGGAAAATTCGGGCTTACGCCTATTTCACAACGCCCCCGAAGCGCGTTCCATCAAAAACGGCAATAAAACGACTTGAGGTAATTCAAAGCCTGGACTCGCTTGGCGCCGGATTTAACCTGGCCAGCCATGACATGGATATTCGTGGTGCAGGAAATTTGGTGGGAGATGAACAATCCGGACATATAAAGGAAGTCGGCATTGAACTTTATCAGCAAATGCTTAAAGATGCTATCGAAAAAGCTAAATTATCCGGGCAAAATGAAGGTGATGCTGATGAGAAATGGAGCCCGCATATTAATCTTGGTATCCCGGTTTTGATTCCCGAAAAATATGTGGCAAATTTGGATTTACGACTGGGATTATACCGCCGCATCGCTGATTTGAAGACGGAAGATGATCTGGAGGCAATAGCAGTTGAATTAATTGACCGGTTTGGCAAGCTACCTGAAGAGGTACTGAATTTACTGGATATTATGAAGATAAAGCAATTATGCATACAGGCAGGCGTAGAAAAAATTGATGCAGGACCGAAAGGAATAATGTTAACATTTTACCGCAATAAATTCAAAAATACTGAGGCTTTACTGCAATATATCATGACAAATCCACTAAAAACCAAGATTCGCGGCGACCAAAAACTTGTGCTTATGAATGATTGGAAAGGCGCAAAAGAGCGGCTGGAAGGAACAAAAAAATCATTAAATAAAATTGCAGAACTGGCGGTTTAGAGGGAATTTTATATGCAATAGCAATCAATGCTCCGCCGGAACAGCAGCAGGGGCAGTTTTTTTCTTACTTTCTTCATGCTTTTTTTCCCGGACTTCTTCTTCAGAATCCTTCCGGTTTTTAACCTTTACAAAAGATTTCATCCCATGCTCAATCGGCCCAAGAATAATCTCGTCCGGAGCAGCCATCCTGTGCAGAGCTACCACAGATTTTCTTAGTAACGTTATTGAAATTCTTGAGTTTTCTGGTGCCGACTCCTGCCCTCGATTGAGAGGATCATTATCACCTTTTGCAATAATTCTCAATATTTGGCTATCTCCAACACCCACTTCCGCCATATACCTTCTGGCCGCATTAGCTCTATCAGCTGATAATTCCCAGGCTGTATATGACTGGTCAATAACCTTAAATGTTCCGTTAGTGTGACCCGAAATATGTATATAATTTGGGATATGGCTTACTATACTAGCTATTTTTGCTAATATTTTCTTGGTATGGGGCATAAGAATTGCCGTCCCTTCTTCAAACATAGGCCGTTTATTTTGATCGGTAATTTGAATATTTAACCCTTCAGGGGTTTGTTCAATCAAAACACTGTCTTTATATTTTGACATAACCTCGCTTTCTTCAACTGACTCAGTGATTGTATCCTTGATTTTCTCAAAATTTACCCGTTCATTATCCTCGTCGGTTTTATTGTCTTTATCGGGAAATTTCATGATAGGCCCGGATGGTGCTGACCCAAATATCAAACCCATACTTGCCCAGTCTCCTGTGCTCCAACCGTCACTATCGGGCGCGCGACCACCGGAAAAACCAATACCCATTTTCCCCTGTAAACCCATAGTAGGACTGAAATAATCCGCCAAACCTTCAAGCTGCTCAACCGGAGTTGCTGTCAAAAGCCAAAGTAGCAAAAAGAACGCCATCATCGCTGTTACAAAATCCGCATACGCAACTTTCCATGCACCACCATGATGGCCATGCCCGCCTTTCTTTATCTTTTTTATTATTATAGTTTGATTTTCAGCCATTTAATATTGCCTTTATTTATTATTCTGACGGGCCGTTTATAAGCGCATCAATTTCAACAAATGATGGCATTAAATGAGGCGATATAGCTTTGCGCGCAAACTCAACAGTAACAACAGGCGCGTTGCCCTGAACATGCGCTAATATGGCGGCTTTTAGTACCCCAAGATACTCTCCTTGCTCGTTGGCATATTTTCCGAGTGCTGTTGCCATCGGGCCAAACAGGCCGTAACTCATTAAAATTCCTAGAAACGTTCCAACAAGTGCCGCGCCAATCAATCCACCCAAAATTTCTGGCGGCTCGGCGATACTACCCATCGTTTGAATTACACCAAGTACTGCAGCAACAATACCAAGTGCAGGCATGCCATCTGCCATCGCATTTACGGAATCAGATGCCTCCATGGCGGCGTGATGATGAATTTCCAGTTCTTTTTCCATAAGGTCATCTAATTGATACTGATTTTCCATACCCATAGTTACTAAGCGTATGTAATCACAGAAAAACTCTACCGCATGATGATCCTTGGCAAATTTTGGATAGGCAGTAAATAACTCGCTATCTTCAGGAGCATCCAGCGCCGGCTCAACCTCAAGCATTCCTTTAGTTTTCATGACTTTGCAGATATTAAACAGGAACATCAGAAGGTCGATATAGTGTGCTTTTGAATACGGATTTCCTTTAAGCAAGTTTTTTAACGAGCCAAGAATCGCTTTTAAAAGATACCCGGGATTAGCGATTATCATCGCGCCTAAAGCAGCGCCAAAGATAATTACAACCTCATTGGGCTGCCATAAAACCGCGAAGTTTCCATGATGCATTGCATATCCGCCGGCAACGGAGCCAAAAACTGTTATAAAGCCTATTATAAAAAGCATAGTTTGCTTACCTTTTTACTATTGCCATATTTGGCTGTGACCTGTATTAATAGGGTCACTCTATAAAAATCTTATGTTATTATAGCCGGACAAAGATTAACAAATAGTTACTTTTATTAGGATTTTTGCAACTTTTAATTGAATTCAAGGGTGTATATGGGGTTTTTGGAAGAAGATTTTAAGAATTGTATGGGGTGTTTTGCCAGTGGTGTAACAGTTGTGAGTGTTTTAGACGATGATGGCAATCCGCATGGGTTAACGGTTAGCTCCTTCACCTCTTTATCCTTGAGTCCGCCGCTCGTGACGTTTAATATTGACAAATTATGCTATAATTATCAGTTACTTAGCAAGGCCGAGCACTTTACGGTTAATATTTTACATGAAGATCAAATCGAAATTTCCAGACAATTTGCCAGCACATATAAAAAGAAATTTAAGAATATAAAATATATATTGGGCGAGACAAAAACCCCTATATTAGAAGGTGTTATAGCGTATATTGAATGTGAATCTGAGCATATTTATGACGGCGGCGATCATTCTATATTTGTGGGTCGTGTGGTAAATTTGAATAATGAAGAAGGTGGCCAGCCACTTTTATATTACAAAGGTAAATATAGCAAAATTTCAGAAGTTGGGAGTTAGTATGAAAATAGGAATCATCGGTTGTACCGGTAGAATGGGCAAAACTTTTATTGAGGAAGTTTTGTTAAATGATAAAACGGAGCTATCTGGTGGCCTTGTTCGTGAAAACAGTGCTTTTGCCGGCAAAGACCTGGCGGCTTTGGTCGGACTTAATCCTATAGGCATGATTACCAGCCATTCTTTGCAAGAATTATTTGATAAAAGTGACGCGGTAATTGATTTTTCTACGGTTGAAACAAGCCTGGATGCGGCAAAAATTGCTGCTGAAAAAAATAAAATTCATGTAATTGGTACAACCGGGTTTTCAGAAAATGACTTTAAAAAATTGAATGAATATGCAGAAAATACCGCTATAATCTGGTCATCAAATATGAGCATTGGCATAAACATCCTAAGCTCCCTGGTTGAAGAAGTGGCAGCACAACTCGATAATTCCACAGATATCGAAATATTAGAAATGCATCATAATCATAAGGTTGATGCACCTTCTGGAACTGCCATAACCCTTGGTGAGTCCGCGGCAAAAGGTCGCGCTGTCTCGCTTGACGAAGTTGCATGTAAAAGCCGCGACGGAATAATCGGCGCCCGCGCGCAAGGGGAGATTGGTTTTTCAACGATTCGTGGTGGTGATGTTGTCGGTGAACACACGGTTATTTTTGCCAGCGACGGCGAGCGCATTGAGCTTACCCACAAAGCTTCTTCACGCAAAATATTCGCCCGCGGGGCAGTGCGCGCCTGCCTTTGGGCGGCGCAAAAATCGCCAGGTTTTTATTCAATGAAGGATGTTTTGGGATAAATTATCTAGCTCGCTGCTCTTCGGACTCTTTTACGTTGGAAAAATCAATCTCTCGCTTGGTCATAATTTCCTCAAGTGCCGCTACTAGTTTTTGATTGGGGCTTTTTCCTGGGCGAAAACGAGATGTAAATCCTCCCCTTTCCGCACTGGAACGCTGTTTTTCAACACATTGGGATAATTTAGGGAATTCCCTCGACAAAATATCCTCTCCGTCAGAAATAGCCCCAAGATTGTTACCACTATTAGATAAGCTTATTTGCATTGATTTACGCGGCGATTTCGGTGATACTGTATGAAAATCGCTTTTTGAATTAGCTACAAACCTCATAACATTTTTAAGATCACCATAATCCCCGCCGGTTCCAATGACAGCTTCATAAAAAGATAATAGAAAGTTATTGATCTGTTGTTTGGTGAATAAACCGCCTAGATTTGTTACAACTTCTTCGTTGACGGCCGCAATGAATTCGGATGTTTTTGCACTCATAATTTGTCCTTAATTTTTACACATGAGAATTTTTCTGCACAATGATGTAACGAAGACCATGTGTCAACTGCTTACTTAATATTTTAAGGAATTATCGGGAAGGACATCACGCATGCAGTAGTAGTTTTAGACTTATCGTACTCGCCACTGCCATCAACACAATCATTCGCCGTTGCATCCGATCCATCCGCAGCAAAGATCCTGCCATCATCAGCATCACCGTCATCGGATTTATTATCAATAGCAAAAGCCTCCAAAGCAGTCAAACTAGCGTTACTATTAACCTCATTTGCCCGAAAATTTCCCAAGCGAATTTCATTGCGAGAGCCGCCACTCAAATCGCCATATATCAAATAATAGCCAGCTTTATTAATTTTTGCTATCGGGATGTTGATACCAAGATCGGACTGATCAACACTGATTGTAGCAGTTCCGCTATACCCCCCTCCTAAAAACCCAGATAAATCCAGGTGCTGCCAGGCTCTGAATGACTCGCTTTCGCTGCCACTAGATACATCCAATTCTATCAAACCATCAGAATCGCCGTTACATTCCGCAGCTGTTCCGCAAACACCATTAGCCCCATCATCCCAATAATCATGGGCATCTGACATATCTCCCGGCAAATCTCTATACTGATCATCGAAAGATTCAATTGCAATTTGGAATCCAGATACTTGCAGTATAATTCCACGTAACTGTGACGCTTTTTGCATCCTCAAGCCACCAGCAACCATACCGGTCAATATGCCTATTATCACAATGACAATGGCCAACTCTGCGATCGAAAGACCTTTTTGATAGTTCCAGCTAGAGTGTTTCATATTTCATAACTAAGCTTTTCTTCTTAAAAATGCTGGAATATCAAGTGATTCTTCGGCTGGCTCTTGAAGCCCCTCACTCTTTGTGAGTGCATCTTCGCCGGGCTCGCTTTTATTTTTTTCACCATCCTCATCTTCCCACCATTTACTGTTATCATCCTCGTCATTGGCTTGAAAAGAACGGGCAACTTTAGCCATTCTGCTAAATATCCCGCCTGAAGCCTCACCCTTAGCTTTTTGTTCGGATTCATTAGCTGGCGAATCCTCATATCCAACATCCGTTCCGCCGAAAGATATTTCCGAGTAAGTACCAGGCTGTGCAACGGGAGCTGGCATAAAGAAGTTTTTTTGCAACTCTGGTTTTTTATCAACAGAAACAGTAGGTTCCACCTTTTTTCCATCTTCATCTTGCTCACCCAAATTGCGGATCGCATCAAAATATTGCTCATCCGAATTAGAAGGGGAGAAATCTTCTTCGGACGCATCTGAGTTAAAATTCTGGAATTGATATTCAGAAGATTTAGGCTCATTAGCCACGACAGCTTTTTCTTGTTCCGCAGATGCAACGGCGGCTTCCACCTCCGGAGTTTCTTTTTCTGCAGTCGGCACATCCTTGGTCACAACTGAGGCTTTCGGCGCGAACGGCTCTGCACTTAAGTGTGAATCAATACCGGTAGCCACGACTGAAACTCTGATTTTACCAGATAAATTCTCATTAAATGTTGAACCAAAGATGATGTTAGCGCTAGGATCAACCTCTTCACGAACACGATTGGCAGCCTCATCAACCTCAAACAGCGTCATATCCATACCACCTGTAATATTTATAAGG
>JAJRPW010000118.1 GCA_024280585.1 Alphaproteobacteria bacterium | reverse complement strand
CCAATAAATATTGGCAATAATCTAAACGTGTAACCTTCATCCGACATACCTTGCTTCGTGAAAATAAAAATATAGCAGGGTTTATCCTCTAGTGGGTGAAAAATGCGTAAGTCCTAACTCTAATAAAGCGGCTTCTAATGCAGGAGGCAGCAGAACGCGGAAAGGAAAAGGTAAGAGGGAAGAAGAAGGTCAGCAAAAAGAAGAAGCTGAAAAAAGAGAGCATGAAAGACGGGTAGTCAAGTATGATTTTGATGGTTCCAAGTATGATCTTGATGCAGACCTAGACTGGTGGGTACTCGGTAAAAAATCTGAGGTAACGACCAATGGTCAGGCAGAAGTTGGCCCTCATCAAAAAGCTTTGCAAGGTCGAGAAGCTGCATCATTTGAAATAATTGAAATAATGCCTCTTTAACCAATAGCGTCATAATTATCCCCCACGCTAAACCTGTAGGTTTGTTGGTGAGGATAATAACAACACTATAGGTTTGAGTTGAGAGGGTATTTTCGAAGTAAAAATTTTTGTAGGGCAATCTTGTAATTTCACCCTTGATATATGTATATGATAGTTATATACATATATCATGTTTTATGATATACTGAAAGAGTGCACAGAGTTTGAGTGGGATGATGGCAATGCTACAAAAAACTGGGAAAAACATGCTGTTACGAGGGCGGAGTGCGAACAGATATTTTTTAATAAGCCGCTTGTAGTAACTTTTGATGCTAAACATTCGGATCAAGAACAAAGATATTTTGCGTTAGGCCGTACAAATTCCGGACGAAATCTTTTTGTAGTATTCACCATCAGAGCCGCTGCTATTAGAGTTATTTCGGCACGTAATATGAATAAAAAAGAGGTTAAAATCTATGAGCAATAAAAAGGATATACCAAAATTTAAAAGTGAAAAAGAGGAGGCTAAATTCTGGGAAGGCCATGATTCTACTGAGTATGTTGACTGGTCAAATGCTAAAGATGTGACGCTTTCCAACCTTAAAGCATCGACGAAAACTATTTCACTGCGCTTGCCAAAAGGGTTGCTTGAGGATATACAAATGCTTGCCCATAAGCGCGATGTTCCCTATCAATCTTACTTAAAGATTATGTTGGCTAACGCCGTAGATAACGAGCTTCATCAACAATAAACATGCTAACACTACTCTCAAAAACCAGAGCCAGGCTCAGCCAAAAACTTCAGCTCGGCCGCTGTGGATTTACGTCCTAAAGTCTCATTGCGGTGTGGAAATCTCGAAAAACGCAAGATAAAGGCTGGTCAAAAGGAGTTTTTCGACATAATATGTCGCCAATTCTATTGATGAGTTTTTATGAGCCAACTACCTACAAATAATGCATACGCTCCGGGAAATCATGTTTTACTGGATTTTTTTGGTGCAAAGCACCTTACCGATATTATGTATATTGAAAAGGCATTGCGAAAAGCCGCAAATGCTTGCGCTGCGACTATTTTGGAAATCAAGCTGCATTCTTTTGGCGAAGATGGCGGTGTAACCGGCGTTGCAATTCTGGCAGAGTCTCATATCAGCATTCATACCTGGCCGGAGGATGATTTTGTTGCATTGGATATATTTGTTTGCGGTAGCTGTGATGCAAATCTTGCGATAAAACCATTAGAAAAATTATTTCAGCCTACACGCACCAATATTAAAGAGGTGATGCGTGGGGCTTAGCAACGCCATTATAAAAAAGAGCATTCGTTTCAGGTTCATCGCCCTGGTTAGCGCCGCCTTTATTCTGTCTTATATTCCTATCGTCAATATTCCCTTCACATGGATAATGACCTTCTTTCATGAAATCAGCCATGGCATTAGCGCTTTGGTAACGGGAGGTTCTGTTGAAAAAATAAAAATCCATATTTTGGGATCGGGATTATGTTATACAAGTGGAGGCATTAGATTTATAATACTGCAAGCCGGTTATATCGGCGCTGTTATCTGGGGCATAGTTATTTATGAGATGGCCGATAAAATCAGCCATAAAAGCACGAACATACTCGCTATATTTCTTGCTGGACTGATTGTAGTCATAGCCGTATTATATGGCAGAGATATTATTACATGGATTATTTTACTGATTCTCTTCGGACTGTTTGTTAGTATTATCAAGCTCCAGGAGGCATATTTTATGAGGCTTTCACTGAAGTTTATCGGTATTTATGTGTTGCTTGACGCCGTACGAGCGCCGCTATATTTAATTGATGGACGGCATTATGGAGATGGTGCAAAACTTTCAGACCTGACCGGAATTCCGGAAATTATCTGGATTTTAATATGGTTGGCAATCGGAATCGGTGGTGCATTATATCTATGGAAAAGCAGCAAAAAACCTGTATATAGTATTTCATCTTTGAAGTGACCGAGCGTTAATCTTCGGCTTATGTATGTTTAAATACACTGCGCCTCGATTTCCTGCGGTAACTTCAAACCTGAAACACCATAATAGGGTTGTAAATTTTTAATTAGCACTTTACGACATATTATGTCTTGACATATTATGTCGCAGGGATTATCATTAACTTAAATACGGAGACAAATACATGATTGATCTAAAAACATTGGCCAATGAGTTGGCTAAAAGAGGGCAAGACGCAGATAGCGGCTTTCCTTTTGAAGTAAACCCAAT
>JAJRPW010000117.1 GCA_024280585.1 Alphaproteobacteria bacterium | reverse complement strand
GTCTCGATTTCCTGCTTTAGACACACTATATCAATATCAATCAATATTATTGGTTCGCCTACAACTATAGTATGCTTTTGCAGGTTTTGTAAAGGTGATATATGGAGCAATGCATGTAATCCATCATTGCGGTATATTCTTCGGCATCAGCTTGCCAAGCCCACCACGCATCAAAGTTTTTTTGTCCATTTTCCCGATTTTTTTCATCATACCAGCCATTTGTTTATGCTGCTTTAGCAGGCGGTTAACCTCCTGAACAGAGACACCAGAGCCGCTGGCTATCCGCTTTTTTCGTGATGCATTAATCACTTTCGGAAAGCGTCTTTCCTGCAAAGTCATTGAATAAACAATTGATTCCTGACGCTTCATCATCTTATCGTCAACGCCAGCTTCATCTATTTGTTTTTTCATTTTGCCTATGCCCGGGATCATACTCATCAGGCTACCAACGCCGCCCATTTTACGCATCATTTTCAGCTGCTTAGCTAAATCATCAAGGTCGAATTTGCCCTTGCGCAGCTTTTTTTCCATATTTTTTGCTTCTTGCGAATCAATATTTTCAGAAGCTTTTTCAACAAGAGAGACAATATCGCCCATACCCAAAATACGTGAGGCCACACGATTTGGATGGAATTCTTCAAACTCAGAAATTTTCTCGCCTACACCCATAAATTTTATCGGGCAGCCAGTTACCGCGCGCATGGAAAGTGCCGCTCCACCGCGACCATCGCCATCAACGCGGGTTAGAATTATAGCTGTCACACCGATTTTATCATTAAATTGTCCTGCAATATTTACAGCATCCTGACCCGTTAAAGAATCTGCCACCAGCATGGTTTCAATCGGATTAGACAGTTTTTTTACATCCTGCAATTCTTGCATTAATTTATCGTCGATATGCAATCTGCCGGCGGTATCCAGTATAACAACATCATACCCTTCGGTTTTGCCTGTTTTTAAGGCTCTTTTTGTAATCCCAACTGGTTGTTCGGACTTTATTACAGGCAGTGTGTCCACAGAAATTTGTTTGCCCAAACCCTCCAGCTGATCCTGCGCCGCCGGTCTGTAAACATCCAAAGACGCTAGCAAAACTTTCTTATTCTGCTTATCTTTTAGTCTTAGAGCCAGCTTGGCCGATGAGGTAGTTTTCCCCGATCCTTGCAGACCAACCATCATAATAACAGCCGGCGGAGTTGTATTTAAATTGATTTCGGTATCATCCGCACCAAGCATTTCTTCAATAGCATCCTGAACGATTTTCACCACCATTTGTCCGGGCGAAACACTTTTTACAATATCCGCGCCAATAGCTTTTTCTTTTACTTTTGTGATAAAATCTTTAACAACGGGTAATGCAACGTCAGCCTCCAAAAGCGCAATTCTAACTTCGCGCATGGCCGCACTAACATCCGTCTCAGATAAGAAACCTTTGCCTTTTAGCTTGGAAAATATTTTATTTAGATTATCATTTAAATTATCAAACATTTTATTATAGTATTTTATTGTTCCCCAAGTCGAAAAAAATACCCGATTTTTTAGTATAATTCCATAGGTAATGTGATGACAGCGAAAAATAAACAAAAGGCATTTAGTGTCCTTGAAATGGCGATTTCAATTACGATTATCGCTATGCTGGTTTCTGTTGTAGTTGCAGGACAAAGTGTAAAGCACAAGCTTGAGTTGAACCAGGTTATTGATGATATTAGTAGTATTACAACCGCAGTGCAGGAATTTGAAAACACTTACGGCGATACCCCCGGTGATATTTATGATGCGGAAGATAAATTTGGTGCAGCGGCGACTAATAACGGCGATGGTGATGGTACATTGGAAACTACCCCTGCTGAAGAAACTTTATTTTGGCAGCATTTGTCCCTGGCAGGCTTGATTGAAGGGACGTATAACGGCTCTTCTGAAGAAATGGCCGGGCCGATGAAATATAGTTTTTATCACGCGCAAACAACAAGCGGCCTATTAAATATTCAAGTTGGTAAAGCCAGTAGTGGCAGCTTGTTTTCAACTAAAGAGGCTTTTGATTATGATAGCAAATATGATGATGGCGACCCGGAAACAGGCGCAATAAGAGCCCAGGACGGAGCCGGCGAAACTGCGACAGACTGTGTTAGCGGCTCATCGCCAAATCTGTCTTATAATTTAACAAATAATACCGAAAACCCTTGTGTGATTAACTTCTTTATCGAGCAGTAGAGCTATTTCGGCATTAAAATCATTATGATCTGTCGGCCGTCCATTTTTGGTTCTAACTCAACTTTAGTGATTTCCAGGGTGTCTTCAATGATCCGCTTCATCAGATCCATCCCGATTTCATTATGGGTAATCTCGCGCCCTTTAAAACGCAATGAAACCTTGACTCTATCACCGGCACCGATGAATTTCACAATACTACGCATTTTCACGTCATAATCGTGTTTATCAATAGTAGGACGTAGCTTTATCTCTTTTAAATGAACGATTTTTTGCTTCTTGCGCCCATCATGTTTTTTTCTTTGCTGCTGGAATTTAAACCGACCAAAATCAAGAAGTTTGCAAACAGGAGGGTTCACATGCGGCGACACTTCTACTAAATCGAGGTTTTTATCTTTGGCTATGGCTATGGCTTCTGAGGTTTTCATAATGCCTAACACTTCGCCTTTGTCGTCTACTAATCGAACTTCTACGGCGGTTATATTCTCATTTGCCTTAGGAAGTTTACTGGAATCAGATGAATTATATGCTATTTTAGTTAGTCCTTATTATGTTATAAAAATATTATAGTATTTCTCATTTTTATTGATAGGTCGTCATTCATCGGTCTCATAAAATTTTATTCGCCTTGAATTTCTACTATCAATAAAAAGCAGAAACACCATACTTTTACTATCAGGTAATGAAAATATCATTCAAAAACCATCAAGCAGGAGGCACGGCCTCTTCTTCTATTCTACCTATAAGTTCTTGTAAGGCAAGTATTTCTTGATTTTTAGAGCCAATTCTTCTAACTGAGACAGTTTTTGCGTCCATTTCGCGTCTGCCAACTGCTATAATTATCGGAACTTTTTGCAATGAATGTTGTCGGATTTTATAGCTTATCTGGTCGCTGGAAATATCCAAAATCGCCCTGATACCAAGCTTTTTCAGCTGCTCATAGATTTCGATGGCATAATCATCTGCATCATTTGTGACCGTTGCAATAACGGCCTGGATCGGCGCTAGCCACAACGGAAATTTCCCGGCATATTCTTCAATTAAAATAGCAATGAATCTTTCAAATGACCCTAAAATTGCTCTGTGCAGCATAACAGGGCGATGTTTTGCACCGTCAGAACCGATATAATTCGCGTCGAGCCGCTCCGGCAGAACAAAATCAACCTGCAAAGTTCCGCATTGCCAGTCACGACCAATCGCGTCGGTCAAAACAAACTCTATTTTCGGCCCATAAAAAGCACCTTCACCAGGATTTAGAGCATATTCCAAACCGGTAGCATCAACGGCCTCTTTCAGCGAATTTTCGGCCTTATCCCAAATGGAATCGTCACCGGCTCGAACTTCCGGCCTATCTGAAAATTTAACCTTAACTTCTTCAAAGCCCAAATCCTTGTAAACTTCTAACAATAAATTACAAAAACTGATTGTTTCCGACGTAATCTGGTCTTCGGTGCAAAATATATGTGCATCATCTTGCGTAAATCCGCGTACGCGCATCAAGCCGTGCAATGCTCCAGACGGCTCGTTTCTGTGGCAGGAGCCAAATTCAGCCATGCGCAGTGGTAAATCGCGATAACTCTTGATTCCCTGGTTAAATATCTGAACATGGCATGGGCAATTCATAGGCTTTATCGCCAAAGTTCTATTTTCTGATTCGCTTGTAAACATATTCTCACGGAATTTTTCCCAATGGCCGGATTTTTCCCATAATACGCGATCTACCAAAATCGGGGTTTTAACTTCCGTGTAATCCGCTTTTTGCAATTTGCGTCTGATATAACTTTCCAGCTCACGATATAATGTCCAGCCTTTATCATGCCAAAACACTTGCCCCACCGCTTCTTCCTGGATATGGAACAGCTCCATTTGCTTGCCAAGTTTGCGATGATCGCGTTTTTCCGCCTCTTCCAGTCTGTGCAGATATTGCTTCAGTTCCTTGTCGGTTGCCCAGGCCGTGCCATAAATCCTGTGCAGCATGGCATTATTAGAATCACCACGCCAATAAGCACCAGCTACTTTCATTAGTTTAAAGGCTTTTTGCTTGCCGGTTGATGGCGCGTGCGGCCCGCGGCAAAGGTCAATAAACTCACCCTGCTGGTAAAAAGTAATGTCATCACCTTCAGGAATCGCAGAAATCAGCTCAACTTTATAAATTTCACCTTTTTCCGTAAAGAATTTTATGGCCTCATCGCGACTCATAACTTTGCGCACGATAGCCTCATCGCGTTTTACGATTTCCTTCATCTTATTTTCAATTTTTTCCAGATCATCGGTAGAAAAGGGTTTTTCGCGAGCAAAATCATAATAAAAACCATTTTCAATAGAAGGGCCAATAGTTACTTGCGTTTTTGGAT
>JAJRPW010000116.1 GCA_024280585.1 Alphaproteobacteria bacterium | reverse complement strand
GCTGAGCCGCCACGTCTGCCATGAATTGTGATATATGGCACATCTAATTCATTATTGGCAAGAGCTAGTTTTGATTCAATCGCACCAACAAAACCAACAGGCATACCGATAATGGCCGCAGGTTTTGGCCAACCTTGTTGCAGAAGCTCTAACAGATAAAACAGAGCCGTTGGTGCATTACCAATAGCCACGACTGCCCCTTCAATATGCTCTTGCCAAAGCATAAGCGCGGCTGCTGAACGCGTTGTTTGCATCTTTTCAGCCAGCTCTAATGTTTCAGGGTCTCTGAGGGTGCAGATTATTTTATTGTCAGCAGGTAGCCTTTTTTGGGTAATACCACTGGCAATCATAAAAGCATCACATAAAATGGGTGCGCCGTTTTGCAAGGCTGTGCGCGCCCTCTCAACAACATTTGGACTAAAAGCGAGATCATCTGGAATATCGGTCATGCCGCAACTATGGATCATGCGTACAGCTACGGTTTCTAAGTCTTTTGGCAAACTGGCAAGATTAGATTCTTTGCGGATAATCGCAAAGGATTTGTCATAAATCTTTGCACCATCTTTAATGTAATCAGTTTCCTTTAAGGTGGTCATCAACCCGCTCCATAATGGTTTGCACTATATCTTTGTGTAAGGGAGGACTGTCAGATGTTGTTTGTGCTCTTATCTCTGCCAGACTTTTGTTGCTATAGAGCGTATAGCCACTTCCATCGGTTTGCGCTAGAGCTAATATATCGGCTTTACCAGCAAAAGCGCACCCTCGGTCGCAGCCAGAGATGTGAATTTTAACACGCTTGCGTGTGGGTGCTTTTTGTTTGTGAGAAGAAATGGCTAATTGTCGCGTTAGCTCTAACCCTTCTTCTTTGCACCTAGCTTTCGTGCGTGGGCAGCCCGCCGTGCCGCTACAGGCAAAGACTTGGGTGTTGAGAAAACTAGGGTCTGTGATAAAGCCATTTTCTTTCGCAATTTGGAGGGCTTCTTGCCCATATTTTTTAGGTATGTGCGGTACATAAATAATTTGCCAAGGCGAAAGTTTGATATAATTCCCTCCATGTTGCGAGTCTATGGGGGAAGTCATTAGTCTTGAAAGATCAAGGAGAGAGCCTATTTGCTCTGCTGTAAGACGTGCGACAGGTATACCGAGACCTAAAGTCATTGTCCCTAAATATCTTTCAGGAATAAGACCAATAGGGGGGATCGTTTGTGGCGCAGTATCAAAGGGCTGGTGCTGAGCCTTGCAATAAGGGGCTATTTTTTGAAGAGAGCCTTGTAGGTTTTGAAGCTCAAGAATCTTTAATAATGGCGCGGCTCTTGTTATAGATTTGTCATAATGGCAGATGAATTGTGCAATTTTGATCATAAATTGGACAACATAAGCTGTAGATACGGATAAAAACATGGGTTGGTTGGCAATTAAAACACCAAATCGTATTTCGCCAGCTTCTTGATACGCGCGCATGGCAATATCATGAGGCTGATTGGAAATTTTGAGGGGGCTACCATTATCTATAATAAAACAAAACTTTGGAGAAAGGTCTTTGAGTGAAGGCGTCTGTTGGAGTTGTTCGTCAAGTGTTAGAATGAGATTTTCACAATCAATTAAGCCCTCATTTTCTTTCTGGTCTATCGGATCCGCCATAATATTACGCAATCGATCTGCCCATATATTTTTAGGGAGTAGATGGCTTTTTTGTAGCTGCGTTTTTAGGTTTATATCCGAAATATTTTTCAAACCACGGATTTGAAGATTGGCCCGATTGGTTAAATCTATCAGACCATTTCCTGATTTATCGGACAAATGATATAATGCTTCAAGCTGAAGACTCGTTACTTTGCCACCAGGAAAACGTAGTCTTATCATTGGGCCATCTTGCATATCAGAAAAATGGAGGGCACCAGGGCAATCAGGCATATTTTCTTCTCATAATTTAAGCATAAAATCCGTAAATTCATTATATCTTAAGCATAATATTTACAAAATTCTTTATATCCTGTCTATTAGTAGATTAAGCCATAATTCTTTAATACCAACTTATCTACTTGAATTTTATTGAAAAATTAGTTTTCAGGTTTTGATTTATTTTGGTATAGAAAGATATATTAGTCGTGCGTTTAGTATTTTAAAAGTTAGGTTGAAATAATATCATGAAGCAAGAATTACCGATAAAAGGTGTTTTTGGCGCTATAGCGGCCATTGCAGGACTAGGATATTTGGCGAGTCAATTGATTTTTTCAGGTGGAAAAATGACGGATGGTCATGTTTCTCAAGAGGCTGTCAATACGACGTTAAATGCCGAAATAAAACCTGACTTGGGAGGGACGGCAGCGCCAACTCGTTCCGCTATTGAGAAAAGCTACGCGCAGCCAGATGTGGTCGATTTAGGTTCTGATTTTGTCAAAGGTAAAAAAGTTACCCCTGACCTTGCTAAAGATACTATGGTTCCAGGTTCAGCTTTACGCAATAAAGAACTGAACCAAATGACGGGTGTTCAGGGCACGAAAAAGATTATTCCTAAAGTTATTGCACCTATGCCTTCTGCGTCTCAAGGCAAGCAAGCTTCTATTCATACTGAAAATGAGCAAGGCTTTTTTTCTAAACTCTTTTATGGTGATCGTGTTAAAATTGCGGCTGAAAAACGGGCAAAACAGCAAGCGCTTGACGCGATAGAATTAAAAAAACGGCTTAAAGTAGCCGCAGCTCTTATTGAGGCAAGTGTTAAAGGGGCGCACCGTAAAGACTATAAAGTGAAGCGCGACATTTATCGTCATCCTAAAGAAACGTTACAATTTTTTGGTTTATTACCAGAAATGAACGTGATTGAAATGTGGCCTGGGGAAGGGTGGTATTCTGAAATTATTGCCCCTGTGCTAAAAGGCAAGGGTGTTTTTTATGCCGCAAGCTGGGATAAACAGCTTAAAACCCGTGCTATTGATGCTGCCTTAAAGCGTTACACCAACAATTTTGTTAAAAAACCTGAAATTTTTGGTAAAGTTGTACTGACAAG
>JAJRPW010000115.1 GCA_024280585.1 Alphaproteobacteria bacterium | reverse complement strand
GCAAAATTATGCATTCAGGGGAAATATTTTAAAATAAAGAGGATAATAGGGAGATTATAGTAGCGTTTTTGCTGTTTTGCAAGCTATACTCTTGTGTATAAAGCACTATATAAATAAAAGGTATGAAATGCAGGAATTTTTAGATTTTGCAAATAAATTGGCTGACGCAAGTGGTGTTGTGATACAAAAATATTACCGAAATTTTGGTGATATTGAGTTTAAAAGTGATGAAACCCCGGTGACAATCGCCGATAAAGAGGCTGAAAACACCATAAGATCATTGATAAAAGCAACTTATCCTGACCATGGGATTTTTGGAGAAGAGTTTGGTGCAGAAAATCCCAATGCCAAATATTGCTGGGTGATTGATCCGATTGATGGGACTGCGTCATTTATAATTGGGCGTCCTATATTTGGGACTCTAATCGCTTTATTGGAGGGTGAGGAGCCGGTTTTAGGGGTTATTAATCAGCCTGTAACTAATGATAGGTGGGTTGCGGCAAAAGGGCAGGGGGCTTTTTTGAATGGCGATGAGATCAAAACCAGCTTGTGTTCTGAGCTGGAAAATGCGATGATTTGTACGACTGGGCCTGACTATTTGCCTGGTAACAAGCTTGCTGCGTTTAATAATGTTGCGGGTAAATGTCGCCGAGTTATTTATGGCGGGGATTGTTATAATTATGGGCTTTTAGCGGCAGGAAATGTTGATATTATAATTGAGTCGGGATTAAAATTATATGATTTTGCTGCGTTAATTCCGATTATAAAAGAGTCTGGCGGGGTTATTTGCGATTGGAATGGTAATGAATTAGGTGCAAAAACATCGGATGTCATTGTTTGTGCCAATAAAAAATTATATGAGCAGGTTATTAAGTTATTTTAGTGGAGAAAAATGGGTAAATTAAAAATTATTGGTGGCGGTTTGGCGGGTTGTGAAGCGGCGTGGCAGGCGGCAAATGCTGGTATAAAAGTTACGTTGTATGAAATGCGTGATGAAAATCGTAAAACGCCAGCGCATCAAACCGATGGTTTGGCGGAGCTAGTTTGTTCAAATTCGTTTAGGAGCGATGATGCTGATGCCAGCGCAATTGGCTTACTGCATGAGGAAATGCGGCGATCCGGATCAATAATCCTTAAATGTGCGGATGCGAATAAAGTGCCGGCTGGCGGGGCTTTGGCCGTTGATCGTGACGGTTTTTCGGATGCAGTGCAGAAGAGTTTGGAGGAGCATGAAAATATAGAGATTATTAGGGGTGAGGTTAAAAAAATTCCTGAAAATGAAGATGTTATTGTAGCTTCTGGACCTCTTACTTCAGATGCGTTAGGTGATGCAATTTTGCAAATAACTGGCGAGGAATATCTATCATTTTTTGATGCGATTGCACCTATCATATATAAAGAGTCAATAAATTTTGACAAAGCCTGGTTTCAATCAAGGTATGATAAGGGTGAAGGCAATGATTATATAAACTGCCCGATGACAAAAATTGAGTATTATCAGTTTGTTGAAGCGATTACTTCAAGTGAAAAAATAGAGTTTAAGGATTGGGAAAAAGATACGCCGTATTTTGAAGGATGTTTGCCAATTGAAGTGATGGCTGAGCGGGGTGCTGAAACTTTGCGCTTTGGGCCGATGAAGCCGGTCGGTTTGACCAACCCTCATAATGGTGAGAAAGCCTATGCAATAGTGCAGTTGCGTCAGGATAATAAGCTTGGCACTCTATATAATATGGTTGGTTTTCAGACAAAATTGAAATATGGCGCGCAATCTGGGATTTTTAAGGCTATTCCTGGGTTGGAAAATGCTGAATTTGCCCGAATGGGTGGAATTCATCGTAATACATTTATAAATAGCCCAAAATTGCTTGATGATCGGTTACGTTTGAAGTTGTCTCCTAACATTAGGTTCGCCGGGCAAGTTACTGGAGTGGAAGGATATATTGAAAGCGCGGCTTGTGGTTTAATGGCCGCTAAATTTACCGTAGCTGATATTTTAGGTGTGGAAATAATATCTCCTGCAAAAACAACGGCTTTAGGCGCGTTGTTAAACCATATTACGGGCGGAGCGGAGTCGGAAATCTTCCAGCCAATGAACATTAATTTTGGATTATTACCTCCATTTGACAGGAAAATTAGCAAAAAAGAGAGGAAAAAAGCCTATTGTACAAGGGCGTTAGATGATTTATCGGCGTGGGGGATTTAACTGCTGTGCTATGGTCGTAAAGTTAAAATTCCTTCCTTCACTTCGTAACCTGTTAATTTATCAAGAAAAACCATACCTAAAAGCGATTGGTCCATCTGCCCTGAATTGACGGAAGCACTTAAATTATGCATAGTTAAATCGCCTATTTTTAGGGTCTTTATAATAATGGGCGCGCCGTATGTTTGCCCATTGGCGGTATTATATATTTTGGTGAATGCCAGGTTTTTTATGTCGTAACCAGTTCTTTTTGCGTCATTTAATGTGAGTGTGATATCTGATGCGCCAGTGTCGAGCAGGAATTTAACTGGCGTGCGATTGATAGTTGCATTGATATGAAAGTGGTTGTCGCTGGAAATTCTAAATGAAAGCGAGCCGTCATTATGAGGGGTAGCTGATGACGGGGATAGCTCGCCAGCTAGGCGGTTCTTAAGGTTTATTAGGTCGTAGCGGAAGCTGTATGCAATTATTAGAACGCAGAATATACCAAGCCATGCAGCGATATTGCGGATGAAATCACCGGGATTGCTACGAAAATGCAATATGATACTGCTGCTAAATAGGCTTAAAATGAGTGCGGATTGCACGAGATGGATTTTGTCGTCAGATGAAATTGCTGGAAAATTCTTGGTAAGCAGGTATATTATAGCGCCAATAATGGCTATAAATAAGAGTTTTATGGTCATTTTTTACCCTTTGCGGCTTTGTCGGTAATTATTTCGTTATTTCATAAAGTGCAATTGCTGCCGCGTTTGAAACATTTAAACTTTCAACTTGATCCGTAATATTAAGTTTAATCAATAAGTCACAGGATTTTCTAGTTAAATCACGCAACCCCTTGCCTTCAGCACCCATAACTATTGCAGTTTTTTCTGACAAATTGGCCTTATCCAGAGTTATTTTGGCTTTTCCGTCCATGCCAGCGATCCAATAGCCTGATTTTTTTAAATAATCCATAGTACGCGCTAGATTAGTCACTTTGCAAACAGGAATTTCTTCCAGTGCGCCTGATGCGGATTTTGCTAAAGTACCAGACTCAAAGGGCGCGTGATCCTTTGACATTATAATGGCAGAGGCGCCAAATGCCACGCAAGATCTAATTATAGCCCCGACATTATGAGGGTCAGTAACTTGATCTAAAATAATAATAACCCCATTTAAGTCTATGGATTTTATATCAATATTAGCAAGTGATTCAGTCTCAATGGCTATACCTTGATGCACAGAATCTTTCGGAAGAATTTTATCAAAATCCTTCATTTGCATTATTTTTGGCGTAGGGTGCTTGGTATTATAAGGTAGAATTCTCGCGTTTTTATCCGTAACGTAAATCTTTCTGATTTTACGTTTATTATTTTTTAGCGCAGCAACACAAGCGTGTTTGCCAAAAAATATTGTGGTTTTACTACTAACTGTTTGATTTTTCATGGGAGCTTTCTATTACATTTTTGCAGGGAATGCAAGGCTAAAAAGCTTATTTTGGCATGAAGTATAGATATAAGTAAAAAAAAATGAGATACGGCATTGACATGTAAACATCTATGGACTAAAAAGACGCTCCCTTGCTTGAATATTGTTTTGGTGAGGGCTTTTTCGCGGTTTTGCGGAGGGGTGGCCGAGTGGTTAAAGGCAGCAGACTGTAAATCTGCCCGTGTATGCGTACACAGGTTCGAATCCTGTCCCCTCCACCATCTGGGGTCAGTAGCCGGAAGTGAAAAGCTAGGGCTTTCTAGTTTTTCAGTTCTGGTTTCTGTAGCCTGCTCGCGGGTGTAGCTTAGTGGTAAAGCTCCAGCCTTCCAAGCTGATTACGAGGGTTCGATTCCCTCCATCCGCTCCAAAATGGTACTAATGTAAGTGTCATTAGGTAGAAAAAGAGAGGATAACGAAGAAATAAGTCTGGCACTGCCATTGGTATTGTCACTATATAATAACTAAAACCTGACACTGTCATCGGCATTGTCACTAAAAAAACGGAGAAAGAAATGTCAAAAGCAAAGTTTGAGCGCACAAAGCCGCATTGTAATATCGGTACTATCGGTCATGTTGACCATGGTAAGACGAGTTTGACGGCGGCGATCACGAAGTTTTTTGGT
>JAJRPW010000114.1 GCA_024280585.1 Alphaproteobacteria bacterium | reverse complement strand
TTTTCTTTAATTTTTGCCTTTCTGCATCAGGTAGATCGCGCCCTTTAATTATCTTTTTAAGAATTTTATATCTTAATTTTTCTTTTTTATTATTAAGTATTAATGGGCTTCCTAAAGCTGCTTTTGGCAATTTATCCATTACCTCTAAGCTTTTATCAATCGATTCAGTAGTAATTATTGCATCAGGGTTTAGCACCAGTGCGTAATCAGTTTCAACCTGCTCCAATGCGATATTATTAGCTCGACCAAATCCAATATTTTTATTCAAACCTATAAATTTGATATTGGGATATTTTGTTTCAATATGCTCTTTTATGCCGTCACCACTTGCATTATCGACGACGATAACATACTCATATCCCTTAATATTATCCAAGCATGCATCAATTATATGCTTACTTTTATAAGCCAGTATAATTATTGTGATTCTATTAGATAACATTTAATATCCTCAAATTAATCCAGCTTATTAAACGCAATTACAATATCATCTTGCTCGAAACGATGGGCGCAATTATCTGCCTCGCCAATTTCCACTGATTCTGCCAGTGTTTGCTCGGCTATATAACTACTAAAACTATATAAAGCGGTCTTCACATCATCATTTGCCGTATCAATATTTAGATGAATCCGGTCGGTGATTTTCAAATCCGCATCTTTACGTGATTGTTGAATTAACCTGATTAAGTCCCTGGCAATCCCTTCTATTTTCAACTCATCGGTCACTTCCAAATCCAAGACAACAAGCGCATCATTGCTCGACAGGCTCTGCGCACCCTTTTTTTCCTTTGGCTCCAAAAGCAACTCACATTCCGCTATTTCCAAAATTTCGCCGGCCGCCTCAATCCGCCCATCATCAAGTTTTTTCCACTCACCTTTTTTAGTTGCTATAATGACATCCTTCATTTTTTTCGGTAATCTCTTACCTAAAACCGGAAAGTTAATCTTTAACTTTAGACTTGCGAACCGATCAATTTCCGCGCTGAATTTTACCTCTTTGACATTCACTTCATCTTTGATTAAATCGGCATAATCGATGAGTCTTTCCGTCTCATTATCTACTATTGTCAGGCTTGCCAGCGGTTGGCGCACCCGCAAATTCTCTGCACCACGTATCGAAAGTGCGGCGTTACAAGCGTCACGAACCCGATCCATATCATGCACCAAATGCGCCTCTTCTTCAATTTCATGTACATCCGGGAAATCATTCAGGTGTACACTTATATTTTCACCGCCTAACCCTTGCCAAATCTCCTCGGAAAGCAACGGCAGCAAAGGAGAAATTGCCCGGCACATGATATGCAAAACGGAATATAATGTGTTATAAGCCTCGAATTTATCAGTATCATGCTCGGATTTCCAGAAACGATCCTTATTTCTTCTGATATACCAGTTGTTTAACACCTCGAAGAAATTTTCAATCGTATTACAGGCCGCCGGCACATCATAAGAATTCATATATTTTTCAATGTAATAGACTGCATTCTTACACTTAGCTAAGAGGTATCTATCCATCAAATTATCCGACGATGGGTGAAAACGCGCTTCAACCCCGTCAGCATTGGCATATAGCGTAAAAAAGCTATAGCTATTCCAGATCGGTTTCATCACAAGGCGCACCGCATCACGCACCATATTGCCTTCTTTATCGATCAAAAGTTCGCCGCCATGCATAATCGGCGCCGAAACCATGACCCAACGCATTGCATCTGCGCCAAACTTATCAAAAACATCCATCGGATCAGCGTAATTATTCAACCTTTTCGACAGTTTTTGTCCCTTATCATCGAGAACAACACCGTGGCAAATCACATTTTTAAACGGTGGACGGTCAAAAAGAGCCGTCGACAAAACCATTAAAGTATAGAACCAACCGCGTGTTTGGGCGACATACTCAACAATAAAATCCGCCGGAAAATGCTCCTCGAACCAGTCTTTATTTTCAAACGGGTAATGCGCCTGTGCGTAAGGCATAGAGCCGGATTCAAACCAACAATCGAACACATCTTCAACCCGGCGCAGGGTATATTCCGGATTTTCCGGGTCTGGCTTGGTTAAATTATCGATATAAGGCCTGTGTAAATCTTCAACTTTTACTTCAAAAAACTCTTCTAACTCATTGATAGAACCGAAAACATACAGCTCTTTATTATCCGGATTATCGGAACGCCAAATTGGAATCGGCGAACCCCAAAAACGATTACGTGAAATCGACCAATCACGTGCATTTTCCAGCCATTTGCCGAACTGCCCGTCTTTAATATGCCCCGGAATCCAGTTTATTTCCTGGTTCAGCTTAACCATACGATCCTTAAATTTCGTAACCTCAACATACCAACTCGGCACGGCTTTATAAATCAAAGGAGTATCCGTGCGCCAGCAATGCGGATAATTATGCACATAATCTTCTACCTTAATCAGCTGCCCGGTCATTTTCAGGTAATTGATAATCCGCAAATTCACCAGCCCATTTTTCTGCAATTGCTCTGGTTTGTAAGGCTCAGCCTCACATTTTCCTTCAGTTTGCGCGATAACGTTCAGGCCTTTTAGCGACAAAGGCGGATTTTGCAGATCAAAAATATCATCCGTAAATCGCCCCGCATGATCAACCGGACAAATTACCTTCACTTTCGGATCAGCAAGACCTGCAATATTCACCGCCTTACATACCTCAAAATCGTCTTCACCAAAGCCCGGCGCAAGATGCACTATGCCCGTTCCATCACCTTCAGCGACAAAATCCGCAGCAATAATTTTAAATGCGCCCTTTTGTTCAGCGAAATATGGGAA
>JAJRPW010000113.1 GCA_024280585.1 Alphaproteobacteria bacterium | reverse complement strand
TCTTAGCAACTATTATTCATTAAAATATTAAAACTACTCAGTTTCGGTTCATTTTAATTTTTTTACGAAAAAGCACTGTCAAGCTTTTTTTGCTGAATAGTTACAGTTTTTTTAGCAATCGCCGGTTCTGTCATGATTGCAGCGGGAATAAAATATTTGTTTTTTAATTCTCCCTAAATTGTTACTTTACTAAACCCGTCTACTATACTGAAAATATATATTAAATCATCCACCCTACTAAGTTCGAAACGAAATCCGCCAAAGAAACAAATATGAACAAATGATATAACAATGCTAATTCAGCCGACGCAAAAAACCGCGCGCTTGACATTCGGAAATGACCCACGATGGCTTGGCGCGCTCATCGGGTTTTACGGCATCCTGCACACATGGTCCCAGACCCTGTGGCCGCATGCGCACACCCATTTTATCGTCACCGCCGGAGGCCTGAGCCTGACGGTTGACGGCAAATGGATCGAACCAAAGCACAAAGGTAAGTTTTTATTCCCGGTAAAAGCACTTTCCATTGTATTCCGCAGAAAATTTATTGAAGGTCTGAAAAATGCCTATTATAATGGAGAACTGGTTCTGCCGGACAATCTGAAAGAACTGGATGACCCCGGACAATTTGAAAGATGGATCGACTGGCTGGTTTCGACAAACTGGGTGGTCCATTCCAAACCGCCGTTTGCCGGAGCTGAAGAAGTTGTCCGCTATATCGGTCGATATACCCATCGTGTGGCCATCAGTAATCACCGCATCATATCCATATCCGACGGAAAAGTTCGATTCTCATATAAAGACAACAAGGAAAAAGATAAGCTTAAAATATGGAAAGAGATGGAGCTGCCCGCAGACCAATTTATTGAACGATTTTTGTGGCATGTTTTGCCGAAACAGTATCACCGTATCCGTCATTTCGGGTTTTTAACCAACAACAAAAAAGACGCCAACCTGGAAATCATTCGTAATTTTTTTTCATTGACAACGCAGGCAGATGCTCTATTCGAAGAGACTCGCTTTGAGGACACGGATGGCCTGGCCTGTCCACAATGCGGCAAAGGCAGGCTGAAATCTTATCTGGTGACCGATAAATACGGCCGGATTCTTAAACTGGATAATTCCGAATTTATAAGGCATAAACCGCCCGATGCTACATCCTAAGATTGAACATATGGTGAATCTGTATCTACTTTCAACGGGCATCTGCCTGAATGGACAAGTGCGTGCAACAAGCCGATTACTCATAGATTGAAGGACAATCGGATGGATTATATTACGCCCGGATCTGAAAATAAAAAAATAAAAAATTTATTATCCACCATTCGACAAAAAATGAGTCTTGCGGCCATAAGATAAAGACTGTAGATTAGTACTTTAACCCATAGCCGTGGCAGCGACCCGGCTTAATGTAACATGTCGTTGGAGCAGACCGGAAATAGGCTGTACCACTTAACCCTCGTCCTGTGGCCGGCTGCTCAACTAAGCGTTGGCTGCTCAACTAAGCGTTATGTTTTCAATTAAGAAGTGTACATGAAAATAATATTATACGCAGAAAAAAACTTGCAAGTTGATTTGGGGATCATTTCCAGTAATCTCAATAGAATTTGCAAAAAATTAATTTTCCAAGTTGGAAAATCTGTTTTTGAAATTAATTCGCAATTAATATCTCATCCCAAAACTTACAATTCCTTAAATTCCACAATCATTAGAGAAACAGAACAATATGATTACGCATTTTTATTTACAGACAAGCAATATGACAATAATTATTTCTTTGAAACTTATGAGAACAAAGCAATCATTTCTTTTTATGGATGGAACCATTTAACAACACTTAGCAAAAACAATGGTGTCGTTTATTTTATAGCAGATTTGATTGCTCTTAAAATAGATAATTCCGTGCGACACGATGAAACAACGGGTTGCATTTACGACTTTGGCTGGAATAAAACGGCAATTGATTTAGAAATGAGAAATGCTTTTATCTGTCCCTCTTGTTTAGCAAGAATTACTTCTAAAAAATTTTCAGAAGAAAAAAGCAACTTATTTATAGATCTTAGAGAAATGCTTGATATTCTTGGCAAATCATCAAAGTGGAATCAAGATATAGTGACTTATTGGAATAATCTGAATGTTCCGAATCCTAATATTATTACAAAGAAAATTAAAGAACAACTTTCGTCTGATATACACGATGTATTCTTGGCACATAATTCTGCTGACAAACCTCTTATAGAAATAATTTGCAATAAATTAAAGTCAAAGGGATTAAATCCTTGGTTGGACAAGGAACAAATTCCACCTGGTCGTTGGTTTCAAGATGTAATTCAAGATACAATTAAAAAAATTTCTTCTGCGGCAATTTTTATTAGTAATACTGGCTTAGGTCGTTGGCAAGTAGTTGAATTACGTTCATTTATTAGTCAATGCGTTGAAAGGAAAATCCCAGTTATCCCAGTATTATTACCCGGAGTTGAAAAAATACCAAATGAATTTGTATTTCTAAATGAATTCAATTGGGTGAAATTCAAGAACGATATAAACGAAGAAGATGCCCTAGATAATTTAATTTGGGGAATTACGGGAAAACATCCTAAAAGACATTAAATGTAAAAACATAACTAATCACTACCTTTAGGCGATAAAAGTCACGACACAACAAATGGCAAGCGTGCAGTGTCGGTAATTGGTTGAAATCACAAAGGAACACATAACCAACGGCTGCAAGGGACGGCAAACAGCGCGGCGGTTTTTCCAAGCCAGTGCCCCGCATAAAGTTTGGAGGCAATTCGTAGTTGGTTGCCCCGCATGTTTGCCGCCCCTGAGCCGTGTCGTTATACGCTTTAGCAGTTACATCGGTTTGAGATAGAAAACAATAAGAGTTATAAGGAGGAAGAGATGCTTGAAGCAATTGGGATTCCTTTGCTCATTAAAGCAGTCGATTTTCTTTTCGATGAAGGACACAAAATCCTTCAAAAGCGTAGAGAGCGCAAGCAGTCTGAGCAAGAACCTGCAGAAAACAAATCATTACCTCCAAAGCCAGCCAAAGATATACAACCAAATATGAACATACTTGGATTATCTGATTCTGCCCAAAGTAGAAAAGAAATTCTAAAGCAAAAGATAAGTGAAGCAGCTTGGTTAGCTCATGAGAAAGAAATTGAACATTTATTATCACTGGCCGAGATACACTCCCGCAATTATCGATTAGCCAAAGAACAGTATGCAAAATGGGGCAGTGCTCTTGTCCCACCAATCATTGTAAACAATCTACAAGAAGCAGAGAACGCTGTTGCAGACACTATGAGAAAATTACAGGAGGCTATGAATAAAGTTTTTGGCAAGACAATCATTATTCCAGAACTATAGGAAGGATAGACCTATGAATCAAAGAGTTTCTGACTATAAGATTAATGAAACAACCTTCCGGGTAACTTATGGGGATATTACAAAGCTTGTTACTGATGCGCTTGTTAGTTCTGATGACAACTATTTAACGATGGGCGGCGGCGTATCAATGGCGCTTCTGAAAGCAGGTGGCGAAGAGGTCAGGCGAGAAGCACTTAAGCACGTTCCGCTGAAGATTGGTGATGTTGCAGTTACATCGGCGGGAAAACTACCCGCAAAATTTATATTTCATGCAGTGACTATTGATTATGACAATATGATATATCCAAGCGAAGAGAGTATATATGCTGCTACTCTCAAGTGTATGCAACTCGCAGATACACTCAATGTACGTCTTATTTCCTTTCCAGCACTTGGCACAGGTGTGGGTGGCTTTCCATTTCAATTGGCGGCAGAGACAATGACTAGAACTATTGCTGATTACCTGATGGGTGATACCCGTATTGAGCTTGTGACACTAACCCTCTTAGCGCGTGAGAGGGTTAGTGAGAATGACCTAAACATCTTTTATGAGCGAGCTGTTGCTCTGGCATCGGTATCTACTCAAAGCAAGAAATTGAGTACACTCTTAGATGAATTACGAAGAATTGTTGACCGCATGAATCGGCCTGAATTAACAAAGCGAGTTTCAGAATTACAATCCGAGATAAGCAATGCTCAGGGTATCTTGTCTGAGAATGCAGCAAGTCTTGAACAGCTTGAGGAGCTACAAGAGCGAAGTGAAATAGAAAGACTCAGCCAACAAGTTGTAGCAATTTCTAAGAAAACACAAGAATCCATAACTTGGGAGGATCAGCAACTTGAAGCAGAAGTGCTTCGTACTAAACTGAATGGACTGCTGGCGCAGTTGAACATACAAACATCTCATCTAAATAAATTTCAGATTGAAAAGGCGAAATATGGGGGCATTGGAGTACCGCCGCGACTTGAAACTGCAATTGACGATCTAAACAAAGAAATCTCTGAAATTGAAGCACGTGTCAAAGAAGTAAGAATGCATCTTACTGCCCTCACTAAATGTTAGCAAGACAATTTAGGCATAATCAAAAATTGTATAACAAAATAATGAACCTAATGCCTATATCAAGTCTCTTTTTAAAGTTCATCTTGCTATCCATTATTATAAGCTTTACAATTATCTATATGCCATCTCCGGCATAGGTTATTACTACGTTGTTTTTAAGAAAATTAAAATTAAATCAATTAAAACATAAAAAAAATAAAAGCAGATAAAAGCAAAAGAAGATTAAAAGCTAATAAAAAACAAAACAAAGAAAATCAAAAGAAAACAATAGGGATAGGGACGCCCATCACTGAGCGCCCCTCCCACACCACCCGGCATACGGATCACGTACCAAGGCGGTTCGGCTGATCAGGAAGGTTAGTTTCCGGG
>JAJRPW010000112.1 GCA_024280585.1 Alphaproteobacteria bacterium | reverse complement strand
GCATCGTCAACACGGTCTTTGCGTTCTTTAACTTCAATTTCAGTTGCACCACCAACGCGTAATACAGCAACGCCGCCGGCTAATTTAGCAAGTCTCTCCTGAAGTTTTTCTTTGTCATAATCAGACTCAGTCTCTTTGACTTGCGCTTTAATCTGCTTGCAACGAGCTTCAATATCAGATTTAGCACCAGCACCATCAACAATAACTGTATCTTCTTTCGATATAGTTATTTTCTTGGCTGAACCTAATTCGTCTATAGTTACATTTTCTAATTTTTGACCAAGATCTTCTGAGATAACTTGTCCTTTAGTTAGAATAGCTAAATCATCAAGCATTGCTTTTCTTCTGTCGCCAAAGCCTGGAGCTTTAACAGCAGCAATTTTCAATCCACCACGAAGTTTGTTTACAACCAAAGTAGCCAAAGCTTCACCTTCAACATCCTCAGCAATAATCAACAATGGACGGCTTGATTGCACAACAGCTTCCAAAAGCGGAAGAAGAGCTTGCAGGCCAGTTAATTTTTTCTCGAATAAAAGAATATATGGATTATCTAGCTCAACAGTCATTTTCTCAGCATTAGTAACAAAATACGGAGAAAGATAACCACGGTCAAACTGCATACCTTCAACAGTTTCAACTTCGAATTCCAGACTTTTGCCTTCTTCAACGGTAATAACGCCTTCGTTACCAACTTTTTCCATTGCATCAGCTAGTTTTTCACCGATTTCCTTATCGCCATTAGCAGAAATTGTACCAACTTGCGCAACTTCATCTTTAGAAGATATTTTCTTAGCTTTCTTTTCAATTTCGGCAAGAACCGCAGAAACAGCCTGGTCAATACCACGTTTCAAATCCATTGGGTTTAAACCAGCCGCAACGGACTTAATACCTTCTTTAGCAATAGCTTGCGCAAGAACAGTTGCAGTAGTAGTGCCGTCACCTGCTGTATCATTAGTGTTACTTGCAACTTGTTTGATAAGCTGCGCACCCATATTTTTAGTTTTGTCCTTATACTCAACTTGTTTTGCTACAGTAACACCGTCTTTAGTAATTTTCGGTGCACCCCAGCTTTGCTCAATAATAACATTACGACCTTTTGGCCCTAAAGTAACTTTAACCGCATTAGCTGCACCATTGATGCCTGCTAATAAAGCATTTCTTGCTTCTTCTGCAAAAATAATTTGTTTTCCCGTCATAATATGTCTCCTTAGATTTTAAAATTTATTATTAGCGTTTTTGCTTTTTGTTTATACTAGGCATCCAAGGTGAGCAAAATTTTAGTGTACAACTTAGTACATGAATTTTGTGAAGCCACAGGATAACGACGTATAGGCAAAAATGAAAAATGCTAGGCAGCTTCTTCAACCGCAATAATATCCGACTCTTTCATGATGATAAGTTCTTCACCATCAACTTTAATTTCCTGTCCGCCCCATTTAGCGAAAAGAACTACGTCACCTTTTTGAACATCCAAAGGTATAACTTTTCCTTCTTCTGTCTTATTACCAGTTCCAACAGCTATTATTTTGCCCTTTGTAGGCTTTTCTTTAGCTGAATCAGGAATGATAATACCACCCGGGGTTGTTGTTTCTTCTTCCAGGCGCTTTACTAATACACGATCATGTAATGGTCTTATTGCCATATTGATAACTCCTTGCTTTTAAAATAAATTACATACCACTTTATCGTAGTGGGCTATATGTAGGTACTCTGCATCACGATGTCAAGAAGCCACATGATTTTTTAATAATTTTTTTATGCTTGTTTATTGGAGTGGAATATAGTTTAAAGAGATATGTTCGCCCATATAACAAACAATGAGAGAAGTCATGCCTAAAAATAATATATTAGTTTCTGTGATAACCGTCGCTATATTCGCTTATAGCTCCTTGGCTTTTGCCTCTAATAATAATGTAGTGACCGATTCCGACGGTGATCTTATAAAAAGCACTTTCGGTAATTGCGTCAGAACAAAATGGGAGTCGGGTGTGGATAAATGCGCTGGCGCAAAACCAGCTGCAAAACCTGTTACTCAAAAACGACCTGCAGCAAATAAGAAAATGACGAAAAGATCTAATAAGTCCCGGGCATATTTGGTATTCTTCAATTTTGATAGTAGTGATTTAACGGATTCCTCAAAGGACATATTGTCCAGTGCCTATAAGAATGTTAAAGGCACAATTGATCGTTCTTTCCAGATTACTGGCCATGCTGACAAAATGGGCGGTGATCAGTACAACATGTTTCTTTCTAAACAAAGAGCTAATTCCGTGAGGGATTATCTGGTGAATCTTGGTCTGGATAATGACATTGTGAAAACCAAAGCCAAGGGAGAGGCGTCACCTTTAGTTGCCACTGCCGATGGAATTGCAGAACCACAAAACAGAAGGGTTGAAGTTGTATTTAGCTATGAAGAGTAGGCTCTAAGATCTGCTTTCTTGATATTCGCGACCCCATGCACATAGTGCATCCAATATCGGTTCAAGTTTTTTTGCCAGTGGAGTAATTGTATATTCTACTTTAGGCGGAACTTGCGCATAGACTTTGCGTGAGACAAGACCGTCTTTTTCCAACTCTCTAAGCTGTTGGGTGAGCATTTTTTGTGTCACTTGAGGCAGAGCTTTTTGTATTTCACTAAAACGCAAAGTTTCCTCGCGCAGATTATATAATACTGGAATCTTCCATTTACCGCCTATAATTGTTATGGCTGTTCCTATCGGACAATCGCTGTAATCTATCTTTTTTTTCATTATTATTCCCTTTAAATAAACGTTAGTATCTTGCAAGTAACTAACTATCAAAATAGTACCTACTTGTCAAAAAGACTCCTTAGTTTTAGAGTGTGTCATATTCTTGAATTCGTAAAGTATAACAAAAAGGATTTGGCTATGAGTAAGATTGATAATATGGCAGCATCGCTTGGTGAATTTGTAATAAAATGGCGCTGGCTGGTGATACTTGCTGTAACTTTGATTGTTATGGTATTGGCCAGTGGCGCTGGCCGCTTGGTATTTGATACAAATTACCGTGTGTTTTTTAGTGATGACAACCCGCAATTAAAGGCTTTTGACGAATTACAAAGGGTATACACAAAAACCGACAACATAACTTTTGCCCTGAAGCCTAAATCCGGTGATGCTTTTACCGCTGAAGTTCTGAGCGCAGTTCAGGAATTAACGCGAGAGTCCTGGAAATTGCCATATTCCGGACGCGTCGATTCAATTACAAATTATCAGCATACATATGCTGAAGGTGATGATTTAACAGTTGTTGATCTGGTTGAAGGCGACCCTTATTCATTTGCTGTTGTTGATTTTGCGTATATTCGCGACGTGGCGATGAATGAGCCATTGCTTGTTCATAATGCTATATCAGAAAACGGTAAAACAACCGGGGTTAATGTTACATTCAATTTCCCTGAAAAATCAATTGATGAAGTACCAAGAACTGCCGCTGCTGCTGGCGAATTACTCAGCAAAATCCAGGCAAAATATCCTGATATAGAGATGCATGCATCGGGTATGGTTTCTTTAAACAATGCTTTTTCTGAAGCATCTATGAAGGATATGAGCACACTGATTCCTTTGATGTATGGTGTTTTATTGCTATCTATGATAGTATTTTTGCGCAGCATTACGGCGACAATTGCAACGCTTTTTGTAGTTGCATTTTCGGCCATGGTCGCAATGGGATTGGCCGGTTGGGCTGGAATTCACCTTACTCCGCCGTCGGCGTCAGCTCCCACTATTATCCTAACGTTGGCGATAGCTGACAGTATCCATATAATTGTTTCGATGCTGAAAGCGATGCAGCATGGCATGGAAAAGAAGAAAGCTATTATTGAAAGCCTGCGTATAAATTTTCAACCGGTTTTCCTAACAAGCCTGACAACGGCTATAGGTTTTCTGGCTTTGAACTTTTCTGATGCGCCGCCTTTCCATGATTTAGGGAATATGACGGCTGTGGGTGTTACTGCCGCCTTTATTTTTTCAGTAATATTACTGCCTGCAATTCTTAGTGTTTTGCCTGTTTCATGCAAGCTTACTGCCAAAAAAGGCGAGCGAAAAGATATGATGGATAAATTGGGTGCATTTGTAGTTAAAAAGCGCAAAAGCCTTCTATCTGGAATGATTGTTACCGTGATTTTCCTTGCCATTATGATTCCACGCCTGGATGTTAATGACCAGTGGTTGTCATATTTTGACGATAGCATTCCATTTAAGGGCGATTCTGAATTTTTGATGGAAAACCTAACTGGAATTTACCGTATGGAATATTCAGTTGGAGCGGGTGATGCGAACGCGGTTAGCGAGCCGGCTTATTTAACAAATCTGGAAGAATATACATCCTGGCTGCGTAAACAGCCGCAAGTAACCCACGTCTATAGTGTTACTGATATTTTCAAACGTTTAAATCGTAATATGCATGGTGATGACGAAGAATGGCATCGTATACCCGATAACCGCGAGATGGCTGCTCAGTATTTATTACTATACGAATTTTCATTACCATACGGCCTGGATTTAACTGACCGTATTAATGTTGATAAATCAGCAAGCCGTGTCTCAGTGATATTAAACGGTGATATTTCCACCCGCGAAATACGCGAATTTAAAACACTTAGTGAACAATGGTTGAAGGATAATACTCCGGAGTATATGCACACTGAAGCGACCAGCCCGTCTGTGATGTTTGCTTATATTGCTGATCGTAATATAAATTCTATGATGAAGGGTAACTTCGTGGCACTGCTACTTATTTCCCTGATTATTATGTTCGCGCTTAAAAGCTTCAAGCTGGGAGTTATTAGTCTTATACCTAATCTTGTGCCGCCGATAATGGGCTTTGGCGTATGGGCGCTGCTGATTGGACAGGTGAATATGGCCGTTGCGCTGGTAACATCAATTGCTCTTGGAGTAATTGTTGATGATACGGTGCATTTTTTAAGCAAATATAACCGCGCTCGTAATGAGAAGGGGTTGGATGCGAAAGAGGCCGTGCAATATGCATTTCATACGGTAGGATCGGCCCTGGTCGTCACAAGCTTTGTATTAATATTAGGTTTTGGAACGCTAGTACTTTCAGCATTTAAGATGAATAGTTTGATGGGTATGCTTACCGCCGTTATTATCGCTTGTGCCCTGGTTGCGGATTTCTTCTTGTTACCACCACTGCTTATATTACTTGATAAGAAAAAAAAGGAAAAATAATATGAAAAATATACTCACTGCAATAACTATATTAATTTTATCGGCCGGTAATGTTTTTGCAAAAACCGCGGATGAAGTTTTATCCAGCGCCACCTCCGCTGAGGAACAGGGCAAGGCCATTATGATTGAGGTTGATGAACGTGATTTCGGCTTTGGTGATATGGAAGTTGATCTGGAAATGACTTTGCGTAATGCACATGGGCAAGAAATAAAGCGCAGCCAGCGCAATAAAACCCTGGAAGTTGAGGATAAATCTCTTGGCGATAAGTCACTGATTATTTTTGATAATCCGCGCGATGTTAAAGGCACTGCATTTTTAACATTCTCCAAGATCCTGGAGCCGGATGATCAATGGCTATATCTTCCGTCTTTAAAGCGGGTTAAGCGTATTTCGTCAAAGAATAAATCGGGGCCTTTTGTAGGCAGCGAATTTGCTTATGAAGATATTTCTTCGCAGGAAGTTGCGAAATACACCTATAAATATTTACGAAAAGAAGTCTGTGGGGATATGGAATGTTTCGTGATAGAGCGTTTTCCGACATATAAACATTCTGGTTATACAAAGCAGGTTGCCTGGATTGATACAGTGGAATTTCGCCCTATAAAAATTGACTTTTATGACCGTAAAAGTGAGTTGCTTAAAACGCTTACATATGAAGGTTATAAACAATATCTGGATAAATACTGGAGAGCGGATAAATTCTTGATGATAAACCACCAAACTGATAAAAGCACTGAAATTGCATGGACAAATTATCGTTTCGGTGTTGGCCTGAAGGCGAACGATTTTACAAAAGCGAATTTAAAAAGAGTTAGGTAATGCTTTTTTGCCGGCATTTTTTAGTGATCATCATAGGTATATTTGCGCCTATATCGCTATATGCCGGTGAGCTTACAGGCTTTGTTGCGCTTGAAAATCAGGCATTTATTCATGCTCCGGGTTTTGCTGCGCAAGGAATGAATAGTGGCACATCCTTGGTTATACAGCCAGAATATTACCATGTTACCGAAGATGGTAAAAATACCATAACCTTCACACCTTATGCCCGACTTGACTATAATGATGATAAGCGTAATCACTGGGATATAAGACAGCTTGATATTGTCCATGCCGATGACGATTGGGAGTTGCAAGTCGGCATTAGCAAGGTATTTTGGGGAGTAACCGAATCTAGTCACTTGGTAGATATAATAAATCAAACAGACAGCGTAGATAGCTTGGATGGCGAGGAAAAACTGGGGCAACCAATGATCCAATTGGGAGTTTTTAAGGATTGGGGGGCTTTGCGTTTATTTTATTTACCATATTTTAGGGAGCGAACTTTTGCAAGCATTGATGGCCGTTTGCGTGGTAAAAAACCAATTGAAACCGACCGTACTACGTATGCTTCCAAAGCAAAAAGATGGCATCCTGATATAGCAATTCGCTACGAAAACACTATCGGGGATTGGGATATAGGTCTAGCACATTTTTCAGGAACCAGTCGTGAGCCTGGTCTTGTTGAGGCAACCAGTTCTGACGGAGAGGATATATTAATCCCGCATTATGATATTATTGACCAAACAAGCACGGATATTCAATATACAAATGAAGGTTGGTTATGGAAGCTGGAGGCGATGACCAGAACCGGCCAGGGCAGACGTTTTGCTGCATTTACCGGAGGAGTGGAATATACGTTATATTCTATTGCTGACAGTAATGTGGATTTGGGAATCCTGACCGAATATCAATTCGATGATCGCAGTGGCAGTGCTCCCGGAACTTTTGCCGATAATGATATATTTGCAGGTCTTCGCCTGACATTAAACGATACTCAGGACACAGCAATATTAGGCGGCACATCAATTGATAACAACACCCAGGCTATGTTTTTTTTCCTTGAGGCGGAAAGAAGAATTGGCAATAGTTGGAAGATAGAGCTGGAAAGTCGAATATTTTCTAATATAAACTCCAATGCTCCAGAAGCGGGAATTCGTTATGATGACTATCTGCAATTGCGCATTGCTAAATATTTTTAGCCATAGTGAGATCTTTATATAATCTTTCCCGTTCGAAAATTTTAGCTTCCTTCTTATCCTGACGACGCGCCTGGATTAAAGCCAGCATTTCCCCGCCGATGTGCTCCTGCCCCTTCTTTTTTGCTATGTTTATCTGTTTTTGGCGTTGGGCATAACGTGCTTTTTGCTCTTCTGATTTTTCATCAAAACAATGATGGCAGCTCACACCTTTTTCGTAATGTCCATGTTCTTTGTCGCCTTTGGTGATCGGCATACGGCAAGCAAAACACTGGTCATATTGCCCTTGTTCCAACGCATGTTTAACCGCAACACGCGAATCGAATACGAAACATTCCCCTTCCCACAGTGAATCTTTTTCATCCACTTCTTCGAGGTATTTTAAAATTCCGCCTTCCAGATGATAAACCTCTTTAAAACCGTTTTGTTTTAGATAAGCCGTTGATTTTTCGCACCTAATACCACCAGTGCAAAACATAGCCACTTTTTTGTCTTTAGCATATTCCAGATTTTTTTGTGTATATTCAGGAAATTCTCGAAACGTTTTTATATCAGGATCAATCGCATTTTTGAATGTTCCGATACTAACTTCATAGTCATTGCGAGTATCAACCACAACAACATCCGGGTCACAAATAAGTGCGTTCCAGTCTTTTGGTTTAACATATGTTCCGCAAATTTGTTTTGGATCAATATTTTCTACGCCCATAGTCACAATTTCTTTTTTCAAACGTACTTTAGCCCGCCCAAACGGCATTTCATCCGCATAAGATTCCTTGCTGACAATATCTTCCAGGCGCTCATCGGATTTGATATATGCAAGGAGCTGATCAATGCCAGCACGCGACCCGGCAACAGTGCCGTTAATTCCCTCGCGCGCCAAAAGCAAGCTGCCTTTCACGCCATTTTTTTTCATTATCTTTAACAAGGGGGTTTTTAAATCTTCAAAATCTTCCAATTGTGCGAAGTGATATAGCGCACATACTACATATTTAGCCACATATTTAAGCATATTTTTTACCTTTATTAGCGTTTTGGGACGTAAACCCAGAGCTTCTCTCAAGAAGCTATAATATATTTTGTCTGATTGCGCAAGTATATTTTATTTTGAACACAGGGCGACCGCATCTAAATTACGCTGATGATTTTGCAACAAAATATATACAAATAAGTTCGTCATACTGCTACTCGATAGCAGTATCCAAGGTTTTTAAATAAATACTTATAATAATTAGGACTTACGCATGATGTCGTCTTTTTGTTTATTTTGTCGTTAAAAATAACCTAAAAATACTCATGTACTTCGTGTACACTGCGCTTTTTAGAACATTTTTGCCTAAAAACAATTCAAAAATACTCGTCATGCGTAAGTCCTAATAATGATGATTCGTTTTTCTTGGATATTGCGGTCAAGCCGCAGTATGACGAACTCTGCTGCTTGTATTTAGTTACAAAGGCTGCATTTCTTTTGTTAAGAATATTTAGATGCGTTTGCCCTGATTTTGAACACCAATAAAAACAAGAAACCCCGCCAGAAGCAGGGTTTTTCATAAATTCCAGGATCAAGCTTTGCTATGCAGCTTCACTATCTACGAGTTTATTTTTTGCAATCCAAGGCATAAGTTTACGTAAATTAGCACCAACAGCCTCGATCGGGTGTTTAGACTCACTTTCACGGATAGATTCCAGCTTGTGAGCGCCTTGTGCAGAGCGATCAGCCATAAATTCTTTGGTGAATTTACCGGACTGAATATCATCCAAAATCGCTTTCATTTCTTTCTTGGTTTCAGCAGTGATAACTCTCGGCCCGCTCACATAATCGCCATATTCAGCCGTGTTAGAGATCGAGTAACGCATATTTGCCAAGCCGCCTTCATAGATTAAATCCACGATCAGTTTTGTTTCGTGCAGGCATTCGAAATAAGCCATTTCAGGCGGATATCCAGCTTCAACCAAAGTCTCGAATCCGGCTTTGATCAACTCGCTTATGCCACCACAAAGAACAGCCTGCTCGCCGAATAAGTCAGTTTCACACTCATCTTTGAAGGTAGTCTCGATTATGCCAGAACGACCACCGCCAACGCCTGATGCCCATGCAAGGGCTATGTCTTTTGCATTGCCGGATGCGTCTTGTGCAACCGCGATTAAACACGGCACACCGCCACCTTTTAAATATTCACCGCGAACAGTATGACCCGGGCCTTTTGGCGCGGTCATGAACACATCCAGATCAGCGCGAGGCTTAATCAGATTAAAATGAATATTCAAGCCATGAGCAAATGCCAGTGCAGCACCATCTTTAATTTCATCTTTTATATCTTCGTATAACTCAGCCTGATTTTCATCTGGAACCAGGAACATTATTATATCAGCATCTTTTACAGCCACTTTCGGCTCGCTAACTTCAAAACCGGCATCTTGTGCTTTTTTGACGCTTGAAGATGAGCTTCGAAGGCCGACAGAGACATTAGTGCAGCCGGAATCTTTCAAGTTTTGAGCGTGAGCATGACCCTGGCTACCATAGCCAACTACAACAATTTTCTTATCTTTGATAAGATCAAGGTTTGCATCTTTATCATAATATACGTTTAAATTCACAATAATCTCCTGTTTTTATAGCAAATGGAGTTGCATGATAGGTATTTTTATAGCAAATGCAAGAAATTATCTTGTCCATGATTTAATAGACGCGCCCGATGATGTGGTCACCATATCATCTATCTGGCTGAAATTTAGATCATTTTTCAAATTGCCGCAAGTGCTAAGCGTCATTCCGGCTATGCCTAAACATTTTTGTTTGGCGCCATTATAAAAACCGCTAGCCCAATCTTTAACAGTGCCGTCGCGTCCAACATTAAAGTAGAATAGTCTATATGCAACTGATTGGCTGCCAAGGCTGACGGGCATTCCAGGCAAAATCTGCGTACTTCCCGATGTATAACGATCCATATGTCTCATTACTGTGTTGCCATTTGGCAGGTTATAACTACTAACAAAAGCCCCGTAAAGCGGGTCGTTACCCACAAGTGAGCTTAAAGTCATTTTATTTTTTACTGATAATGCCTGATAATTTTTGCCGATCGTGCTCGACAGCATTTTCCGGTCAAGGCTGTTTTGAATTTTGGATTGGGTGCCAGAACATGAAACCAAAGCCATTACAGCTATTACTAAAATTATTATACGCATTGTTTTTCCTTATTAAATTTGAATTATAATATGAAACCTCCGCATACTATATAAATGGGATTAATATATGACTCTTATACTGGATGCAAGAAGTTTTTGATGTATAGTATATCTGCTTTTATTAAAGCAGAAAATCGAGGCGAGGTGTATTAAACATACATGAGGCGATGATTGATGCACTTTAATAATAAATACTATTAGATAATCATATGCGATTTGAATGAGTAATGACCAGCTGACGATATTATAACATGGTCATGTAATTTAACATTGATCGTATTTAAAGCCTGCTGAATTTGCTTGGTCACTGCTATATCCGCCTTTGATGGTGTGGTGTCGCCGCTTGGGTGGTTATGCACCATAATTATGGCAGAAGCTTCAAGCTGTAATGCGCGTTTCACCACTTCCCTTGGATAAACCGGAGTTTGGTCAACAGTTCCGGCTTCTTGCAAATCATCGGCGATCAGGGTGTTTTTGCGATCCAGAAATAATATGCGGAACTGTTCCTGCTTCAAATGTCCCATGCTGGCTCTGCAATAATCAATCAAGGCTTTCCAGCTTTGCAGGATAGTTTTCTCGGTTATTTCCTCTTTTAGCAACCTTTCCGCCGCCTCCTGGACGACACGAAACTGGGCAATTGCTGATTCATTAACACCTTTTATATCGGAAAATTCTTCCTCAGATGCGTTCAAAACCTTAGCTAAACTACCAAATTTTGTGATAAGATCCTTGGCGAGTGGCTTCACATCAGACCTTGGCGATGCTGCAAATAACAAAACTTCCAGCACTTCATAATCAGGCAGCTCGCCTTTTTTGGAAGCCAGCAAACGCTGCCTTAGCCGCCCGCGATGGCCTGTGTAATGTGGTTTTTGTTCGGTTGCTTGTTTCATAACAATTTATTTATAAGGCGGAAAATTCAACCCTTTTGGTGATTTAGTAAATATCTCGAATCCATCTTTTGTTACAGCCAAACTATGTTCAAACTGCGCCGATAACGATTTATCTTTGGTCCAAACCGTCCAACCATCTTTGGCGTTCAACCTGGTTTTATAACCGCCAGTGTTAATCATTGGCTCGATTGTAAAAAACATACCCTCTTCCAAAGCCATGCCTTGCCCCGCCGTTCCGTAATGCATAACGCTTGGCTCGGTATGAAAAATTTGGCCTAGCCCATGCCCGCAATAATCACGAACTACCGAATAATTATGTTTTTCAGCATAGGTTTGGATTGCATTACCGATATCTCCCAATGTCGCGCCCGGCTTGACCTGCTGTATGCCCAGCATCATCGCGTCATAAGTCACCTGGCAAAGCCTTTTTGCTTTTATTGAAGGCTCGCCAACAAAGAACATTCGGCTGGTATCACCATGCCAACCATTGACTATAACCGTTACATCTATATTAACAATATCACCGTTTTTAAGCTTGCGATCATCGGGGATTCCATGACAAACAACATGATTTATCGAGGTGCAGATTGATTTTGGAAAGCCTTTATAATTTAGAGGCGCCGGAATTGCTTCATTTTCGACAATAAGATTATGGCACAAATCATTTAGATAATTAGTTGTCACACCTGGCTCAACAAAATCTGTGATATAATCAAGAATTTCTGCGCCAAGCTTGCCGGCCTTTCTCATATCCTCATAATTATCTTGAGTATGTATTGTAATAGCTCTATCGTTCATGTTTATCGTGTTT
>JAJRPW010000111.1 GCA_024280585.1 Alphaproteobacteria bacterium | reverse complement strand
GCCTTGAATCACTTGTCCGGCAGATGCTCCGCCAATAGCATCAGATACCAGCGACATCACTTGCCCAACGGAGATTCCATAGCGGGCCAGCTTGTCACGGTCAGGGCGAATAACAAGTTGTGCCTCGCCGGCGATTTGTTCCATCTCAACAGATTGCGCCCCTTCGATTTTACGCACCAGGCCTTCAATGGCTTTACCTTTCTCGGATAAAACCTTCAAATCAGGGCCAAAGAGTTTTATCGCTAGTTGCGCTTTCACGCCTGATAAAAGCTCATCAACACGAGTCGCAATAGGCTGAGAAAAGGTAAACAGCAATCCGGGATGGACTGACATTTTCTTTTCCATCAGTTTTTGCAGTTCAAAGCGATTGCTTGCAGATTCCCATTCACCTACGGGTTTCATCCCGAGATAAATCTCCACATTGGATACAGGCTCAGGATCGCCGCCAATTTCTGCACGTCCCACACGACTTGAAGCATAAAGAACTTCCGGGAATTGCATTAATATACGCTCGAGCTTTTGCGCCACGCCAAGAGAAGTTTCCAAACTCGATGAAGGTGCTAATGTCACGCGGATATTTATCGTGCCTTCTTCCAGTTCAGGCACAAATTCTGTTCCGAGTAACGGCACTAACGCTAGTGACCCTATAAATAAACCAACCGCAATCACTATAACTTTTTTGCGGCTACGCAGGGCAAGTGATAATGTTGCCTTGTAAGCAGCATCTATAGCATCCAAAATAAATGTGGATTTATGATCAACACCTTTTGTAAATAAATAAGTTGAAAGAGCGGGAACTACCATAAGCGCAACCATCAGCGATGCCATCATCGCCAGCACAATGCTAATCGCCATTGGCTGGAATAATTTACCCTCAACACCTTCAAGCGTAAATAATGGCGTAAACACCACGATAATAATCAACACGGCAAAAAATACCGGACGGCCAACTTCACGCGAGGCTTCCAATATCCGCATACCAACACCGCCGGGGTTTGCCTTCTCATCATGGTGCGATAGATGTTTAAATATATTTTCCATCATCACCACCGAGCCATCTACCATCATTCCAATAGCAATTGCGAGACCTCCGAGTGACATCAGATTAGCCGATACGCCCCAATAGGACATTGCCATAAGTGCCAGAACAATGGAAATTGGTACTGAAAGTAATACCAACGCTGCCGCGCGTAGATTCATCAGGAAGAAAATAAGCACGATAACAATCAGTATAAATGCTTCAACCAATGCTTTTATAACTGTACCAACAGCCTTGTTCACCAGGTCGGCCTGATCATAAAAGGCTTCAATAATCACGCCTTCTGGCAATGCATTTTGAATAATTGGCAGGCGTTCATTGATCGCATCAATGGTGGATTTAGTGTTTGCGCCCATGCGTTTCATGATAATGCCAGTTACAACTTCGCCCATTTGTTTAGGCTTGCCGTTTTCATCACGCATGGTAATCGACACTGCGCCCTGACGGATTTCTGAACCGTATTTAACCTCGGCTACATCACGTACCCGCACAACTACACCATCTTCATCTTTAATCGGAACATTGGCAATATCGCGCAAGCCATCGTCACCGCCGCGTACCCAGCCTACACCACGAATAACGAGTTGTTCCGCGCCACGGTTCAAATACCAGCCACCGGCATTGCGGTTGCTATCTTCAATGGCTGCCGTAATATCATCAGCGCGCAGCTTGTAAGAAAGTAGCTTTGCCGGGTCAAGCTGCACTTGATATTGCTTTACATTACCGCCAAACGCCAGCACCTCCGTCACACCGTCAATAGGCATGAGAAGTAGTTTTACAACCCAGTCATTGAGGCTTCTAAGTGCCATTGTATCAAACTTTTCAGGATTATCGGTGCGCAGCATATATTGAAATACCTGCCCAAGACCGGATGTGTTTGGCCCCATTGCAGGAGTTCCAATGCCTTCTGGTATTTCCTCTCTTGCTGCTGGCAAGCGTTCAAATACCAATTGGCGCGCAAAATAAATATCCGTTCCTTCCTTGAACACAACGGTCACAAGGGAAAGCCCTGTTTTTGAAATTGAGCGCACCTCCTCAACATCCGGCAGTGAATACATCACCGCTTCAATCGGATAGGTGATAAGTTGCTCTGCCTCTTCTGCGGCAAGTCCTGAAACTTCGGTATTTACTGTAACCTGCACGTTAGTTACATCTGGAAAAGCATCCAGATTTAATTTCGGCAGCATCATTACTGCTCCGACCATTATGGCCAATAACATCAATACGACCATCAGACGATTGCGTATTGCTCCATCAATTATTGCGTTTAACATTGTTTTTCTCTTTTAATGGTTGTGGACTGAAAAGCCTGATTTTGCGAGTTCCGACTGCACAAAAAATGCACCGTAAGTAACTATTCTTGCACCCTCGGATACGCCCTTAATAACGGTATAATCACTAATGGTTTTCACCACTTCAATTTCCACCGGCTTGAAAGCTCCGCGTTCATCCTGTTCGACAAATACAACCCAATCACCATCAGGGCTGCGAAGTACAGCTTCGGTTGGAACGGCCAGATATTTCTTGCCTTTTTCCGTTTGAATTTTTGTTTGCACATACATACCCGGATGCAGCTTATCCTCTTCATTATCAACCTGGATACGAACACCTATAGTGCGGGTTTCCTCGTCTAGCATATGGTGCTTTTGAACCACTTTTCCTTGCAGCCAGCCATTTCCCGGCACATGAACACGAGCATCGCTGCCTACTATGACTTTATCAGCTTGTTTTGGCGATAACTGGCTTTCAACCCACAAAGACGATTCACTTACAATATTGAATAATACCCGACCCGGTTCAACCAATTCACCTTCGATAAATTCATCACTGACAATCACGCCTTCTTGCATGGCAAGTAATTGGAAAGTTCCAAGCGCATTACTCGAAGCTTTGCTGTTATAGAATGATTTGACCTGGGCCAGCGTCATTCCATAAGCCATAACTTTTCCACGTGCCTCGGTATCTGCGATTTTCGCTCCGTTATAACGCTTAGCGGAAACTGCCGATGGTCCTAACTTTTTTACCCGCCTCCATTCTTTATTAGCCACAAGTAGTTCGCCAACGGCTTCGGCCATTTCCACACTTGATAATGTAATCAACGGTTGACCTTTTTTAACTGCATCACCTAATCGCGCATGGCGATCCACTACTTGTGCTGTAATGCGTGGTGCAATCTTGCTGCTCAGATAAGCATTAAGTTTTACCTCTCCCGGTGCAGTTAGTTCATTTTCTAGATTTTGCAGGGTAAGTGGCTCAACAACAATGCCGCCCTCCTTCATAGATTCGGGAGATATTTCAACTGAACCTCCTCCACCTTCTTCTTCCTCCTCTTCGCCACCTTCGTCATGGCCGTGGCCATCACCTTTTCCTTCGTCGTGACCTCCGGCTTTTTCTTCCTCATGGTCTTCATCGCCATGACCACCTTCGGCAAAAGCCGAAGGAGATATTGCCAAAGCAAGTAGCAGCGCAAATAATGTTATCTTTTTCATCCTAATTCTCCTGGTTGTTATTACGTGCTTTTCAGAGGAAAATTCCTCTTACTTTGCACTTTCGCCTTCATGATTATCATGTTCATCATGATCGTCATGTTGTTTTTCTTTTTGTTCCTCATGCTTATCCTTATCTTTGTGCTCTTCTTTATCTTTATGGTTGCTGCTACTTTTTTCCTCGATATGTTTTTGTTCACCATGGCCACCTTCTCCAGCAAAAGCCGGAGGTGATATCGCCAAAACAGTAAGCAAAGAAAGAGCAAGCAACCCAAAACGGGAGCGATTTAATATAAATTTTTTCATGCTTTTTCTCCTATCCACTTCTCAATATTTCCAGACGCAGAAAGCCAGTTAAACCAAGACTTCCAAGCCTTGGCGTATAATTCCTTAGCTGCAATTTCGGTGTCGAGAGTTTGCTGTACCTGCACCAGATAAGCGGTGGCGCTCAATTCTCCGATTTTATATTTTTTGTACAGCGTATCTATTTGGTCGGCCAGCGCATTTGCACCATTTTCCCGCCAGACACTCCATGCGGAACTTGCCAGCTCATAGCTTCGCTTGCTGCTTTTAATACGTGATTGTGCTGAGTGATAAGCGCTTTGCAGTGATTTTTCCTGTGCTGTAGTGTGGTATTTTGCAACATCAACTTCATTGCCGTAGGTGTTAAAAATATTAAGCGGAATGGAGACTGACAGGCCAACTACATTGCTGCCTTCATCCTTGCCACCTGCCACACCAATAGTCGGGTCAGGGATCCTGTCACGTCTGGCTCGTGAAATAGCAGCTTTGGATGCCTCTTTCTGGTTTTGCAGCATACGCATTTGGGGCAGTTTCTTTATCAATTCGTCCAGATTTTCACCGCCCGTCATAATTTCAGGTAATGTTTTGGATAATTTTGGCAATGCACTTATAGAGTCAGAAGAAAAACCGATGGATGATTCAAGGCTTTGCTTATTATCGGCTAGTGTCGTTTGGGCATCGGCATTTTGAATTAATGCTTCTGAATACGCCAGTTGCGCCAGGTTATAACTATTCTGGTCAATATCTCCGGCTTTAAATCCCTTTGTTGCTAACGTAGCAAAGCTTTTCATTATTTTTGTACGCCGCTGCGATAGCTCTAATATTTCATCGGCTGATTGATAATCGACCAACGCTGATAATACATTTATAGCCAAATCCTGGCGCACCTGATCTCGCATTGCCATCGCTGTTTGTAACTCAAATTTAGCAACTTTGCCCGATGCCAAAAATTTGCCACTCCAGTCTATCGTTTGGTTAATACCAAATATTTTGCTTTTTTTTGCTCCATCTTTATCTTCGGCTGAAAATTCTATCTCCGGGTTATACAGCCATTTTGATGATGCTTTCTTTTGTGCTCCAGCCATTTTAACCTTCATATCGGCCTCCTGCATAATAGGGCTGTCCTGCCAGATTTGTCTGATAAAAGTAGATAAATGTATATTGGAAACATCGTGGACACTAATATTCATGCCCAGCTTTTCTACTGCTGTTTCTTGTGAATACGCGAGAGTTGAAACAGTTAACATTCCTACCGCCAGTACAGTTGTATAAAATAATTTCTTTGTCATAATTTAAGCTCAATTTTTGTGGGTTTTTAAAATACGGATAGCCATCAAGGCGCAAAAAAGATGCACCTTACCTGTAACGCAGGACTGCACCGTTGTTGCGAAATTAAGCTCGAGGTGGTTGGGAAGGAGGAGAGTTCAACTGTGATAAATAAGACTCACCACTGGATATAAAATGACTTTGTGAAACTGGACTTACACTATGGATTGATTGCCTATTCAGCACAATATGCGAAGCAGCATGACAGCATTGATGGCATCCGGATGCAATTTTTGAAGAATCGCCGTTAGAATTATTATCCATACTCTTAACTATCTGTTCCCCAGCAGCATCGCTAACATTGCCCGCATGGGCATGCATTGCAGAAAGCAAACTTCCCACGACAAGCGACATAATAACTAAAAATACGGGCAACTTTTTCATAATATTAAATCTTATATAGTATTTCTTTTGTAAATTCTATCACAAAGTTATTAACAAGACGTTAATTCATACCATTTCCAAATTAAAGCCGAACCAGAGGTACAAGGCAAGAAGGATTTTGCCCTGGGGCAGACTTTGCTCAATGATTGAGTGATTCACTACGCTCCACATAGTTTATCAATTGTCATTTTTAATTTTTCAGGATTAAATGGCTTTAAAATCCAGCCCTTGGATTGCCGCCGAAGTTTATGCCATCTTGGTGCTCGCAATGACGTACACATAATAGACGGTGCGTAAGGTGAGTTAATAATCTCAGCCACTATTCCACCCCAATATTGAGCACTTGCTCCACTATGCGATCCTGTTGCATATCCGTTGGAAGAGCCATCACTCCTGTCCACCGTCGGTGATTGTCCAGTTGTTTGTGCCAGCGTTCACCAAACTAGCGCGGGCAATTGCTGCCGCACCTGAGGAATATTTACTGCTGCCGCCATGGAAAGTAACGCCTGTTTGCAAGGTTTGTGCCTCCCAGCCGACTAATATTGCGCTGTAGTTGGCTGTTGATAGTGTTACTCCATTAAACATGTTGGCCATAGTAGTAACATCAGCTACATCCCAACCGCTTAAGTCCTGATTAAATACGGACGCATCCCTAAACACGCCAACCATAGTAGTAGCACCACCTGTATTCCAACTACTTAAGTCCTGATTAAATGCTGTTGCATTACTGAATGCAAAACTCATATCAGTAACTCCAGCTGTATTCCAACCACTAACATCACCGTTAAATGCCGATGCAATAAAGAACATGGCAAACATATCAGTAAGGCTCGTCGTATTCCAGGCTGAACCAGTAGTAGTTAAATTTTGATTAAAGACTGTTGTATTTGCGAACATATACCTCATAGTAGTAACGGCAATTGGATTCCAACCACTAATACTCCCATTAAATGCAGTTGCACCATTAAACATATCTGCCATAGTAGTAACTTTAGTAACATCCCAACCAGTTAAACTTTGGTTAAAGGATGTTGCACCATTAAACATGTCGAGCATAGTAGTAACGGCACCGGTACTCCAGGCGCTTATATTCCCATTAAAGGCTGCTGCCGATTTAAACATATTGTTCATAGTGAGAACTTTAGCAACATTCCAACCAGTTAAATTTTGGTTAAATGCAGCTGCACCGTCAAACATAAAACTCATATTAGTAACGCTAGAAACATCCCAGGAAGAGCCGCTAGTATTTATGTTTTGGTTAAATCCTACTACATTTCTAAACATGCTAAGCATACTAGTAACGGCAGCCGTATTCCAACTACTTATGTCTTGATTAAAGGCTGTTGCATTACTGAAGATATAACTCATATCAGTAACTGCGGCAGTGTTCCAATTGCCTATATCCTGGTTAAAGGATGAGGAAGTGAAGAATGTGGCAAACATATTAGTAACACTTGATGTATTCCAACTATTCATGCTTGGCACTGTAGTTAGCGATGTGCATCCTGAAAATGAATAACTAAAGCTGGTAGTGCCTGTTAGATCCAAGACATCTGTCGCAGAGACTGTTAGGTTTGAAGCGCCGCGGAAATGTTGGTCGCTAGCGCCCAGACTGAGCGCACCCCAGTGTGAGATATCCAGGATTTTGGCTTTGTCGCCGGTGTTTGCGAAGCGGAAGCCGGTTAGGCCGGTTCCGACTGATACGGTGTATGTTCCGGTTGAGCTGTATTTATGGGTTGCATCGGCGTCGTTCCAGGTTGTGACTTGTCCGGAGCTTCCGTCGCCCCAATATACTGTGAAGTTGTAGGTTCCGCCGCTGTATAGTGGCAAAACTACGGTATCATTGGCGCTGCCAGCGTTGGCGGTGTTCCATGTTGCAACGAAGAATCCGGTGTCGACGGCAAGCTCGTTGGAAGTTGCATCCGTTCCAGCGTTAGTTGCCGCATCAGTTGCAGTAACAGTTACTGAATAAACGGCATTTGGCAGTGCTGCGATTGCGTTATCGGCCAATGACCATGTGCCGTTGGCGTTGTTTGTAGCGGCGTAATCATTGCCGTTTACGTTGACTGATATAGTTGCTGCATTGTCATTTACTGTTCCGGTTAATGGTGGTCGATTATCGTAGGTTACTAGAGCGTTTAGGGCAACCACAGGCGCGGTTGTATCAATAACTAATTCATTGCTTGTTGCATCGGTACCGGCGTTTGAGTTGACATCGGTTGCGGTTACGACCACTTCGTAGGTTGCATCGCCAAGAGCTGCGATTGTGTTATCGGCCAGGGTCCATGTGCCATTGGCGTTGTTGGTTGCTACGTAATCTGAGCCATTTACGTTGACTGAGATAGTCGCCGCATTGTCATTGACAGTGCCAGTTAGCGGCGGCGTAGTATCGCTTGTAGTCAGCGTATTTATCGTCACAATCGGCGACGATGTATCGACGATCAGTTCATTTGAGGTTGCGTCCGTTCCGACGTTGCTTGCGCCGTCTGTTGCCGTTGCTAACACTTCATAGGTCGCATCGGCGAGAACATTAGTTACATTTACCGTCCATGTGGCACCGTTATTGGTTGCATTATAATTAACACTATTAACTGTAACTACGATTGTTGCGGCTGCATCATCAATAGTTCCTGTAACTGTCGGAGTATTATCGCCTGTGGTTAGAGAATCTACCGTGACAACAGGGGCTGTGCTATCAAAGGAAGTAACGGCTAGTGTTACAGGAGTGTTGTAATAAGTAAGCGCATTCATGCCGGATGAATCTTTTAGCGTTGCTCCTGTGGTGGTTATTGCGCCAACGCCGACAGATGTTGCTCCGCCATCGCCTGCAACAACATTATAGCTAAATGTAAGGTTTTTTGAGCCGCTACTTGCACTGTTAAACGTTGCTGTGCGATTGGTGCCTCCGTAATCAACTGTGATTGTTGGGCTACCCGTTACCGTAACTGCTTTGCTAAATGGAACAGATATTGTCAGCGGCTCACCCGAGGTTGTTGGTGTTGCTGTAAGCGTTGGATCACCTGTCACATATGGCGCTGATTTTGCCACGTTTATCATACCAGCTAAAGGAATGATAAGCCTATCATAGGCTTCGCTTTGGTGGGTGGTATAGTCTATGCCTGACGTGATTATTGTAGGCATTACCCCACCGCCAAAGCTGCCCATTTGCCCTGCCTCAATAATTGTTGAGCCTGCCGTGGTGGATACTTTTACCTGGCCATCACGCACACGAACCGTCTCAATAGCTCCTGCTACTCTGGTATCAATATCCGTACCAAGTAGTTTGATTACCCCGTTTGGCGTGTTAACCGTGATATTTACGGCTCCGCTGATATATTGCATGATTCCACTGGTTAATGTCACACTTATAAGATTAATTGTCATGGTAGTGCCCTGGCCTATCACCAAAACAGCTCCGCTGCCATAATTAATCCTAACTATATTGCCAACATTGTTCGATACGGTGATAACCGCGCCAAACGGAATCTCAACCCCCTCTGATATCGTGTTCGTTTGACCGTTCATTATATATGTATTTGTGCCAACGCTTTGTACTATTATCGGTATAAACATTGGTTTAACACGCTGTTCAACTCTGATTATATTTTCTCGCCTTACCTTCTCAAATATTCTGCCTTTAACCGAGGAAAAATTATATTCGACCGGTTTTAACTGATCTTTAATGCTTTTGCCGAACTTATAATTCATACGGATACTAGCGCCAAAGCCATCACGGCCGGTGCTTTCATCATAATAATTTCCGCTAAATGTTAATATTGGTACAGGTGTAATTTCCACACGGTAATCAGTTCCATAAATATCACCCTGGCCTGATTCCTTGTTCCAGGCGTATTTCTTGGCAAATAACTCTACTTGTGGAATTTTTGGCAAGCGTCCTGAGATGGCGATATCAAAGCCGCCAAGGACTCTTTCATCGTATAATTGCCCAACAGATTGCCAGTTATCAATTGGAAAATAATGGTTGGTATAAGCTCCCATATGCGAGTTTTTATAGTCAAAACCAACGCTTACGCGGTCATGTTGATAAGGCCATTGGCGATCGGCAAAGAAGTTAGCCCCCCATATATGTTTTTCATCGGCAGTCATATAACGATATGCCAGGCCAATATTGGCGGTTTGTCGTACTTCACCGATTTTAAAATCATCATCGACAGATTGCTCGCCATATTGAAAACTGGCTTGGGCAAATAGGTTATGCAAGTCATTTGCAGAGGAATATATTGGTTGGATCATCAAAATATCAAATGTAGGTTTATTGAAGTTATTAAGCTTATATTCCACTTCCAAAAATGATTCAGGGTGAAATTTTAATGCTTTGGCTTCAACCAAACTGGCATCAATCAACCCTTTTACGCTACCTATCGCTGCAAGTTGTATAGCTTTATCAATTAGTTGAGGGTCGTCAAAACCTTTGGTTTTATTGATCAAGCCAGAGAATAAAACTTCGCTGACATTGCGGACAGTTTTGTCGATTGACGTCTCTAAATTATTGAGAAAACGCCTGCGATCCTTGCGTTCTAGCATGTTTTTATCGAGCCAATGGTTAAAATACTGGCGGGAACCAGTTTCAAGGGAGGTTTGGAAAAAATCACTAGCTACATCTTTGGAAGTTGCAGCAAAATCATGGCTATTAACACCATCACCCAACCGTTGAAGACCAGGCACAATCTTAGCTTTAGCCGAGTCAGATACGGCTTTGAGCATTATTTGCAAAGATGTTTGAGGAATATATTCCGGTGGAGGATGAGTGATTTTGGGTGGAGGAACCGACGGCGATAGGGAATAGCCGGGTTTGACGGAGGTTTTATTGTTTGAATTATAGGTTTTTAGCAGGGAATGCGGAGTTAATTGCGGCTTGTCATTTGGCTTAATATCTAAATTTATTTGTTCATAATTGCCTGTATTTGTTGCAGAATGCACTTCATTAAGCTTATAAGAAAACACCTCCTGGCTATGTATATCAATGATTGTAGAGGATTTACCCGATGCAGATGTTGAGGTTTTGTTATGGAAAAAATTACGCAGAAAACCTCTGTCATAGCTGCTTTTATCGCTATGAGTATCATTACACGATAATAAAAATATTAAAACAGCCACAAAAACAGCAAGCCGCCTGAGCATACGCCCATATCCCATTTTATTCACAACCCCTATACCTTAAAGGTTCCCTACATATTCCCTAACCTAAATAATAGCACATTTACAGGGCATTTACAACTAATAGTTGCTATTTTTCGATATTTTACTGAAGGAATGGCTGGCTGTAACTCATCCAAAAAATCAACCTTGCGCCCATCAATGAAATTTCCCCGCCGGTTATACGACTTTCAGGAATAAATTTTCTCGTAATATTTTAAACCGCTTGGTAAGAGGCATAAGTGAATATGGTAGCGGGACAGGGACTTGAACCCCGGACCTATGGATTATGATTCCACCGCTCTAACCAGCTGAGCTACCCCGCCATAAAAATCTTTGGAAGATTTTATTAGCCCCTTTGGAGCTAAATGTCTAGCAATTATTTACGTATAGTGTATCTGCTTTATTATTGAAATCGAGACGAAGTGTATTAAACATATATGAGGCGATAATTGACATGTTTTAATATCAAACGAGATGCGCTATAAACGCTTTAAAATCTGAAATGACAAATCCGCATTGGCCGCTACAAGGCTTTGGCTTTCCATGATTTTATCCTTAGCTTTTGTATCAAAAAGCGCCCCACCAGCCTCTTTTACAAAAAACATGCCGGCTGCTACATCACCATAGCCGAATTTATGCCCAATTAGCGCATCAAAACGCCCCGCCGCGACATAAATCAAAGACAATGTAGTCGATCCAAAACAGCGTATATCGCTAAAACCCTCAGCCACTGCACCAATTTTCTTCACATCATTTGCATAAGAATCAACTGCAAGCAGAGAGTCCTCAATCTTTTTGCGCCCTGATACTCTAAGTCTTGATCGGATACAATCTTCAGTTTCAAGCCAGGCTCCGCCGCCCTTTTCTGCCCAAAACATCTCCCTTAAAGCAGGTGCGCATACCACTGCAGCAATGATTTCCGGCGCCTCTCCGTCTACACATTTTTCCAGTGCTATATTTACGCAGAAAAACGGCTGACCATGTGTAAAGTTAATGATGCCGTCAATTGGTTCAATAATCCAGCGATATTCTTTATTCTCACCTTCAATTTCACCCGAATTCTCCGATAAAAACCCATAATCAGGATGGGATTTCTGTAGCTCTCTTAGTAATATATCTTCAACTTTATCATAGGATTTTGATACGAAATCTTCAGGGCCCTTACGTGATGTTTGCAGATTTTCAATTTCGCCGAAATCCCGCACCAAAACCCGTCGCGCTTTTTGTACGGCGCCCATCATGATATTTATATTGGCTGAGTATGCTTTCATATATTTACCTTAAGATTTTTCGCGGCCAACATAAGCCCCGTCAGCGGTTTTCACGATTATTACGTCGCCGCTTTCGATAAATGGCGGTACCATAACTCTTACGCCATTTTCTAAAATGGCAGGTTTATTCGAGGACGCGGCGGTTTGACCTTTTACAACAGCGTCGGCCTCGACCACCTTAAAAGCCACTTCTTCCGGCAGTTCTACAGCGATTGGCGAGGATTCGTGGCTTACTACATTGACCATCATGCTATCTTTTAGGTACACAGCCGATTCGCCCACCACTTCTCTTGCTACCGAAATTTGTTCGTAACTATTGACATCCATTAACGTCAAATTGTCGCCATCCATATACAAAAACTGATATTCCTGAGTGTCCAGATGCGCTTTTTCGACGCCCTCATTCGAGCGAAAACGTTCATTTAGCTTGGTTCCTTCTTTTATATCCTTCATTTCGGCCTGGACAAACGCTCCGCCTTTTCCTGGCTGTGTGCGCGAAAGCTTTAAAATTACCCATAATTTATTCTTATACTCCAGTATGTTACCTGGCCTTAGGGAGTTTGCATTAATTTTCATAGTTTGGCTCTTATAATAATTGATGGCTAACAGTGTTTACAATATTGGCGCACTATATATTACATAACGCAGAAAATAAACATCTTTTAATGACAAATGAATAAATCCTATATAATATACCTTTTTAATAATCAAAAGGCACCATTACATGTCACGAAAATTACTAATTACGGGCGGAGCTGGATTTATAGGCAGCACATTTGTTGCGCAATCTATTGAGCGTGGCGATGAGGTCATAGTGCTTGATGCGCTGACTTATGCTGGGAATGAAGATAATTTATCCTGGATTGACGGGGAATATAGCCTGGTCAAGGGTGATATTTGCGACACTCCTCTCGTTAAAAAATTATTGGCTGAAAATAATATTGATGCGGTTATTAATTTTGCGGCTGAATCGCACGTTGACAACTCTATCAATTCCTCAAATATTTTTATCAAAACCAATATAAACGGTACCCACTCTATGTTAGAGGCTTGCCGGTCATATTGGAGCGGCTTGAGCGGTGACAAAAAATCTAATTTCCGTTACATACAAATTTCGACCGATGAGGTTTACGGTTCTTTGGCGCTGGATTCTGAAGAAAAATTCTCCGAAACCACCTCATACGCGCCAAGTTCACCATATTCAGCCAGCAAAGCGGCGGCTGATCATTTAGTGAAAGCGTGGTTTGAAACATACGATTTACCGACTATTATCACTAATTGCAGCAATAATTACGGGCCGAGGCAATATCCGGAAAAGCTTATTCCACTTATGATTTCGCATGCTATATCGGGGGAAAACTTGCCGGTTTATGGTGATGGTAAAAATATCCGCGACTGGATTCATGTGGAGGATCATTGTGCAGGAATTTACCTTGCTCTTACTAAAGGAAAGCCCGGCCAGACTTATTGTTTTGGCGGAAAGGCTGAGGAAAATAACTTGAATTTAGTCAATAACTTATGTGAAGAACTTGATGCAATACATCCGAAAAAAAACGGGGAGTCGTATAAAGAGCAAATAAGTTTTGTGTCGGATCGAGCCGGGCACGATTTACGCTATGCCATTAATGACACAAAGGCAGAGCAAGAGCTTGGTTTTACTAGAAAATACGATTTTATTTCAGGGTTAAAATCTACGATCCAATGGTATTTAAAAAATCAGGATTGGCAAATACAACTTACTGAAAAAAATTTAAAAACAGCACCTTAACAGCAATATATGAGGCGATACATGAAGGGTATAATTTTAGCAGGTGGGTCGGGCACCAGGTTAATGCCGATGACAAAATCTATCAGCAAACAGGTGATCCCGTTATATGACAAACCAATGATTTTTTATCCATTGTCAACCCTGATGTTGGCAGGAATCAAGGATATTTTGATAATTAGCACACCTCGTGATTTACCTTCAATTAAAAACCTGCTTGGAGATGGGGAAAATCTTGGAATTTCAATTTCTTATAAGGAACAGTTAAAGCCAGATGGTATCGCCAAAGCCTTTATTATAGGCGAAGAATTTATTGATGATTCGCCGGTATGTTTGATTCTTGGCGACAATCTTTACTATGGCACTGGGCTAGCTAAAACTCTTTCACAATCGACAAAATTAACGCAAGGAGCAACAGTTTTCGGCTACCATGTAACTGATCCAGAACGTTATGGTGTCGTAGAGTTCGATAAGGATAAAAACGCTATTTCTATTGAGGAAAAGCCGGCGGAGCCTCGTTCAAACTGGGCTGTAACCGGGATATACTTTTATGACAATAAGGTCACCGAAATTGCTAAAAATCTAAAGCCATCCGCTCGTGGTGAGCTGGAAATCACCGATGTAAACAATGAATATCTAAAAAACGGCGAGTTGCGAGTTGAATGTTTTGGGCGCGGCATGGCTTGGCTTGACACGGGTACTCCCGATTCGCTTCTTAGCGCATCAAATTTCATACAAGCAATTGAAAAACGACAGGGCTTAAAAATCGGTTGTATCGAAGAAATAGCCTACCATAAAGGCTTTATTGACAGTGAGCGGTTGCTGAAAATTGCTTGTGATTATGGCAATAATGACTATGGAAAATACTTAAGCGAAATAGTCAGCGAGGGAAGTAGTGAAAATTCCATGGTAAATTTAAACATGAACTATTACGGATAAGTATTTGAATAACAAAAAAATTATCATTTATGGGGAAAACGGCCAGGTTGGATCGGCATTGGCGACGATTTTAGGTGATGAATCCGTTGTTTTTGCCTGGCAAGACAGTGATTTTTCTATCTACGACAATATTAAATCGTCGCTGGATGGAATTGACATCCAAGCCATAATTAATGCAACAGCCTATACAAAAGTCGACCTGGCCGAGTCGAATCATGAGGCAGCTTATCGCGCTAATGCAACTATCCCGGGAAATTTAGCAAAATTTTGCCTCGAAAACAATACTCCTCTAGTGCATATATCAACTGATTATGTATTTGGTGATAGCGGCTCTAATACCGCACGCAAAGAAGAGGATTCGCCTAGCCCCATTAATATATACGGAAAAACTAAGCTGGATGGGGAGCAAAAAATCCGTGAATCTGGCTGTAAATACCTGATTTTCCGTACGTCTTGGATATATGACGTTACGAGGCAAAATTTTCTGACTACCATGTTAAAACTTGGCAAGGAACGAGAAGAATTGAGCATAATTAACGACCAAATTGGCGCACCGACCTACGCCCCTGACCTCAGCCAAGCCATTGTTATTGCACTAAAAAATTCCTTAAAAATGAGTATTTTTCCAAGCGGAATATATAATTTATGTAACCGGGGGGAAACTAACTGGTATGGCTTCGCCTGTAAAATATTTGAAAAAGCCAAGGAAAATGGTCTTGATTTACGGGTAAAAAAAATAAACCCAATCAGCTCGGAACAATATTCAACTCTGGCGAAACGCCCTAAGAACTCCCGCCTTAATTGCGAAAAGGCCAAAAACTCTTTAAACACAGAGCTTCCAACCTGGGAGGAAAGTTTAGACAAGGCTTTTGCATCTTTTAGTTGACACTTATCGTTATATATAGTATACATAATATATAGTGTAAATTTATAAAAGAGAAAAACAACAATGAAAAAAATCATTTTAATCGCAATAACAGCATTATTAAGCGCCTGCTCCACCCCACAAACGACGCTTAAAAACGACAAAACTGGCGAAATAGTAGTTTGCGGCGGCAATAGAGCATCATCAATAGTTAGCACACTAACATTGCAACCAATAATATTTGGAAAATTTGGCTATTACCTCCAAAAATCCGCAGATAGAGATTGCAAAAACGGCTACCTCGTACAAGAATTCCGGGTAATAAAACGAACAGGCGGCACCATAGGCGACGGTTAAACCTGAATCAAGTCTCTGATTACATTGTGTAATATCCCGCCATTATTGAAATATCCCACCTCATCGGACGTATCAATCCGACATAATAATTTGATATTTTCAACTGATCCATCTTTTTTGGTGATTACACAAGAAACATCCATACGCGGGGTGATACCACTAGAAATTCCAGTTATATCAATAACTTCACTTCCATCCAGACCTAGCGTTTTTCGATTCACATTATCTTTAAAAACCAGCGGCAACACGCCCATACCAATCAAATTTGAACGATGTATTCGCTCGAAACTCTCAGCAATTACGGCTTTTACACCAAGCAGCAACGTTCCTTTTGCGGCCCAATCACGCGACGAACCCATGCCATAATCCTTGCCGCCAATCACCACCAGCGAAGTTCCGGACTCCTTATATTTCATAGCCGCGTCATAAATGCTCATCACCTGACCGCCTGGTATATACGTCGTGTAACCTCCGGTTGTGCCAGCAGCCATCTCATTTTGAATGCGAATATTAGCGAAAGTGCCGCGCATCATAACCTCATGATTACCACGACGCGAACCAAATGAGTTAAAATCCGCTGGATCTACGCCATTTTCCTGCAAATATTTTGCCGCCGGACCATCTTTTGCAATCGCGCCAGCCGGAGAAATATGATCCGTTGTTATGCTATCACCCAAAAGAGCCAGTATATTAGCCCCTTTCACGTCGCCTACAACATCCAAATCCATTGACATCCCTTCAAAATAAGGCGGTTTTTTTATATAACTACTCTCGCCCCAACCGTAATTATTTCCGCCCTCTACCTTAATTTTTTGCCAATGCTCATCACCTTTGAACACATCACCGTATTTTTCAGCGAACATTTTAGGTGAAACATCCTTTGCAACCAACTGAGATATCTCATTATTTGTCGGCCAAATATCCTTTAAATAGACATCTTCACCTGCATCATTTTGTGCAATCGGATCTTTGCTTATATCAATATTCATCGAGCCGGCCAGCGCATAAGCCACAACCAGCGGCGGTGAGGCCAAATAGTTAGCTTTTACAAGGGGATGCACCCGCCCCTCAAAATTACGATTGCCCGATAAAACCGAACAAACGGTCAAATCATTACTCTTAATGCTTTGCTCGAGGTTTTCCTTTAAAGGCCCTGAATTTCCAATACAAGTTGTGCAACCGTAGCCAACAAGATTAAACCCAAGCTGATCCAGATCATCATTAAGCCCGGCGCTTTGCAAATATTCCGTTACAACTTTTGAACCAGGGGCCAGCGAGGTTTTCACCCATGGCTTAGACTTCAAACCCTTTGCCAGAGCCTTTTTAGCCACCAAACCAGCGGCCAGCATCACCGATGGATTCGAAGTATTTGTACAGCTCGTTATCGCCGCAATCACAACACTGCCGTTACTCAACTGATAGTTTTCATTTGCGACATCAGCCCTTTTACTTAAATCACCACCGCCCAAACCCGGCAATTCTTTGGCAAAAGCCGCCACCGCATCCGATAATAAAACCTTATCCTGCGGACGTTTAGGGCCAGAAATACATGGTTCAACCACTCCCAAATCCAGCTCCATAATATCGGTAAATATAGGATCAGCTGCGGCCGAATCACGCCACATACCCTGCGCTTTTGCATATTCTTCAACCAGCGCAATCGCATCTTCATCGCGCGCGGTTAGCTGCAAATATTTAATTGTTTCTTCATCAACCGGGAAAAACCCGCAAGTTGCCCCGTATTCAGGTGCCATATTGGCCAATGTAGCACGGTCTGCCAGCGAAAGCCTTGTCAAACCATCCCCAAAATACTCAACGAATTTGCCGACCACACCTTTTGCGCGCAACATTTGTGTAACTGTTAAAACGACATCGGTTGCAGTTGTTCCCTCCTTCAAATCACCCGTTAATTTAAAGCCGATTACCTCGGGAATCACCATGGATACAGGCTGTCCGAGCATAGCAGCCTCGGCCTCAATTCCACCGACACCCCAGCCCAAAACAGCCAGGCCGTTAATCATTGTCGTATGTGAATCGGTGCCGACAACAGTATCGGGATAAGCGATATTTTTACCACCCTCCTCCTTAGTCCATACAACTTTAGCGAGATATTCGAGGTTAACCTGGTGACATATTCCTGTGCCAGGCGGGACTACGCGAAAATTATCAAACGCCTCCTGCCCCCAACGCAAAAACTCATAACGCTCGCGGTTACGCTGCATTTCAATCTCTACATTTTCCTCGAATGCGCTGGCATCACCATACTTATCAACCTGAACCGAGTGATCAATCACCAAATCAACAGCGGCAAGCGGATTTATTTTTGTCGGATCACCGCCTAAATCGCTTACTGCATCGCGCATAGCAGCCAAATCGACAACGGCTGGCACGCCAGTAAAATCCTGCATTAAAACCCGCGCCGGACGATATGCGATTTCATGCGTTGATTTTTTATCCTTCAACCATTGCGCGAGTGCTTTTATATCATCAACTTTAACGCTGCTGCCATCTTCAAAGCGCAGCAGATTTTCCAGCAGAATTTTCAACGAAAATGGCAAGCGCGAGAAATCCTCGCCAAGCGCATTTTCCGCCGCTTTTATACTGAAATAATCGTATGATTTACCATTTACTTCAAGGGTCTTACGCGTTTTTAGACTATCCTGTCCTATTTTACTCATTTACTGTACCTCAGTATTTTTAAATTTACCCCCCCAACCTTTACACTAGTTTTTTCACTCTGACAAACAATAATCTTGCAACTATATATTTTTTTATTTATATGCTCTTGCATAATTGTGCAGAAGGGATTATTCTGCCAATCTCTTTATCAATAATAAAATCGTGGGTTACATTATGGCAGGTTCAGTTAATAAGGTTATTTTAATCGGAAATTTGGGCGCAGATCCAGAAGTTCGCAGCACACAAGATGGCCGCGAAATTGGTAATTTACGCATCGCTACTACTGAATCATGGCGCGATAAATCCTCTGGCGAACGCAAGGAAAAAACAGAGTGGCACCGTATCGTGATTTTCAGCCCGGGTCTGATAAATATTGCCAGGCAATATTTAAAGAAAGGCTCTAAAGTTTACGTTGAAGGCACGCT
>JAJRPW010000110.1 GCA_024280585.1 Alphaproteobacteria bacterium | reverse complement strand
CCTTATGTGCATTCCGCCTGCCGCCGAGGATCCTGTGCCTCATTTTAAAATTCTGGCGGCTCTCGCAAAAAATCATGGGCTGAAAATTTTAAGCATGGGCATGAGCGGTGACTATGAAGCCGCCATAAAAAACGGCGCCACCCACGTTAGGATTGGCACCGCTATATTCGGAAAACGCCCAGCAAATTAACTGGCAGCATCACTGTTTAAACTGGTGACTGTAGCCGTTTGCGGCTCTTTTTTTGCAGTTTCTTCTTTCAAAATATATCCACGACCCCAGACCGTTTCTATATAATTAACACCACCCGTGGCTTTAGCCAGTTTTTTACGCAATTTACACACAAAAACATCGACAATTTTTAAATCCGGCTCATCAATCCCGCCGTATAAATGATTTAAAAACATCTCTTTCGTCAGCAACGAGCCTTTACGCAGAACCAACAACTCTAAAATTCCATATTCCTTGCTGGTCAGGTGAATTTGTTCGCCATCAACTTCAACCGTACGGCTGTCCAGATTCATCGAAACACGCGGTCCGATATGAATTACCGACTCGGAATGGCCTTTGGAGCGCCGCACAATCGCTTGAATTCTGGCTATTAATTCACCGCGGTTAAACGGTTTGGTCAAATAATCATCCGCACCGAAACCCAAGCCTTTAATTTTCTGATCGCTACCAGAAAGCCCGGATAATATAAGTATAGGCACCTGGACTTTGGCGGATCTAAGTCTTAACAAAACTTCATAACCATCAATATCCGGCAGCATAAGGTCAAGTATTATAATGTCGTAATCGTATATTTTGCCTATTTCCAGGCCTTCTTCGCCGAGTTGCGCGATATCACAGACAATACCTTCAGATGCCAACGCTAATTCAATAGATCTCGCCGTCGCCGTGTCGTCCTCAACTAATAATACACGCATTCTAAATGCCCCCATTGTTCAAAATAAAAACTCCCGCTTACTATTATAGCAGTTATTACACCAGTATAGTAGGAAAAGTTCAAAACCCATCCCTTCACATTCCCACTAGAAGTTGTTTATATCAAGATAAAAATTAACTTTTATATGAAATTCTTTAAGAAATATTAGTTTTCGTCACATTATGTGCTATATTTACTCCAAATCACAACGGAACTGTACGGCTATAGTGTTTTAGGTTTGAAGTAACCGTAGAAAATCGAGGCGCAGTGTATTAAACATACATAAGCCGAAGATTAACGCCCGGTAACTTCAAAGATGAAATACTATAGGAAGCATTTAAATGAAATTAGCCTTATACCAGCCCGATATTGCCCAGAATTTTGGCACATCTTTGCGAACTGCCGCATGTCTTGGGGTTGATGTCGAAATTATCGAGCCATGTGGATTCCCCCTTGATGACCGTAAAATAAGACGCGCCGGCATGGATTATATCGAGCATGTCAAATATACCCGCCATAATAGCTGGGAAAAATTCGTCTCATTTACAGAAGAAAATAGCCACCGAATAATCCTGCTTTCTTCAAAAGCGACAAAATCCTACACAGAATTTACCTATCAGGAAAATGATGTATTAATGGTTGGCCGCGAATCTGCCGGAGTTCCCGATGAAGTTGCCGCATATTGCCGGCATCAGATCACGATTCCAATGCAACCCGGGATGCGCTCACTGAATGTTGCGGTTTCGGCGGCTATTGTGTTGGGAGAGGCCTTAAGGCAGATTAATTTGTAAAATACTATAGTTGTAATTTTTGCCAGAATAGATAAGCTATAGGTTGAGGAAAAAACCCATGACAAAAAAATATCTCAAAGCATTTTTGATAATTATATCGCTGGTTATATTTTACATCGTGATAACTGTGACTGGCTATATATATTTTGCCGAAAAAACCCCGCAAATAGAAGATAGCGACTCCCCCGAAGAAGAGCGATATGACTGGTTCGCCGATGGCTGCAAGGGCGATAAAGTCTGTAAAAAATGCAAGAGTGATCTACGTTGTTTAAAATGTATGGATAATTGTTATAACCGGCATGGTAGCCCAGATAAAGCCGAAAACCCATTCCAGGAAAAAGCGCTTAGCTGCAATGATTCGTGCTGGAGCGACAACCGCCCCAAAGCAGCTACTACTGATTTTTATATTAAGCCGTTTAGTGGGAGGAAGTGATAAACACTTATACCAATTCCATATCTATTGCGTACTAATGGTTAGGGATTTTTTATTTTAGGTATAGTATTTTAACTTTAATTAGCACTAGGAATTCGAGGTGAGTAAAATTTTAGCCTATATTTAATAGGTGAATTTTATGAATCCGATGAATGACGACGTGATAATAAAGTTAAAACACTATAGTATTGCAAAACCCGCGCATACTGGAGTACGCAAGGAATTTTGCAATGCTGCATAAAATGAAATAGTGAAGCGGCTCAAACACTTTTTGAGACCCCTCGGAAATACCCGGAACCTTGGTAAATACTTGGTTTTTATTATTTTTCATTGTGTCTCTCTACTAATTTAATGATATGTTGCTGCACATTATATCACATATTAGTTACAATAATAAGCCCTTATTGGAAGGGCAAGGCAGTCGCACTAAAATACAGCCCCTTGTTCGTCATTCCAGATGGCATATTTTCTCCAAACTATTGGGTTTGGTAATTTGGCAAAGCGGTAAAACTCCCTCTCCCCAAACAGGGAGAGGGGATCAGGCCGTGCATAATTTAAATACGTAGAAATGAATTTAGGAAACACTAAATTTTTGTAAGCTTTATATCACCCTCATCAAATATTAAGCCCCGGAAGCCGACGCCCTTGATGCTTTTTTGCGATCATTAGGGTCAAGTAATCTCTTACGCAATCGTAGATTTTTAGGCGTAATTTCAACCAATTCATCGTCACCAATATAAGAAATCATTTCCTCCAGCGACATTAATTTCGGTGGAGTCAAGCGAATCGCCTCATCAGTTCCCGACGCACGAACATTACTTAACTGCTTGCCTTTTAAGATGTTTATATCCAGATCTTTATCACGGCTGTTTTCACCGATAACCATGCCCTCATAGACCTTATCCTGCGGCTTCACGAACATTATGCCGCGTTCTTGCAGGTTAAATATTGCATAAGCAACTGCTTCACCTTGCCCTGTTGAAATCAAGGCGCCGTTGCGGCGGCTGGTAATCTCACCTTTATATGCGCCATGGCTGTGATATAAACGGTTCATAATTCCTGTGCCTCTGGTATCAGTCAAAAATTCGCTTTGATAGCCGATAAGCCCGCGCGAAGGCGCAAGGAATGTTATACGCGTTTTTCCGCCGCCTGATGGGCGCATATCGGTCATTTGCCCCTTTCTTATGCTAACTTTCTCAACAACAGTTCCGCTATATTCATCATCAACGTCAACCACAACTTCTTCGATTGGCTCTAATGTCCGGCCAGTTTCCTCATCTTTTTTCAGCAATACTCTAGGGCGCGAAACCGACAATTCAAACCCTTCACGGCGCATTGTTTCGATCAAGACGCCAAGTTGCAACTCGCCGCGACCACCAACTTCATAAGCATCTTTGCCAGCGGTTTCTGTAACTGTAATGGCAACATTTGTTTCGGCTTCGGCAAATAAACGATCGCGAATCATACGTGATGTCACTTTGCTGCCCTCTTGCCCTGCGAATGGAGAGTCGTTAACACTAAGAGTTACGGCCATAGTAGGCGGGTCAATCGGTGTGGATTGCAAAGGCTCGGTAACTGCAATATCGCCTATTGTATCGGCAACCGACGCTTTTTCCAGCCCGGCAATCGCAATAATATCACCAGCTTGCGCTGATTCCACAGGAACCCTGGTGATGCCATCAAATGACTGTAATTTGGTAAGACGGCCTGTTTCAATAACTTTACCATTCAGATCAATAGCCCTTATCGGCATATTAATCTTTGCAGTTCCGCTGCAAATACGTCCCGTCAAAATTCTACCCAAAAACGGATCGGATTCCAGCAAAGTAACCAACATCGAAAATGGGGCATCAACATCAACCTTTGGTTTTTCAACATGCGAGATGATCGTTTCTATAAGCGGTTTCAGATCCTCACGCGGATCATCCAGCTCTTTTGTACACCAACCATTACGGCCAGATGCATACAAAATAGGGAAATCCAGCTGATCTTCATTAGCATCAAGTGCCACGAACAAGTCAAAAACCTCGTCCACAACTTCGTCAGGGCGACCATCCGGCCTATCAATTTTATTAATCACAACAATCGGCTTTAAACCTTGGGCAAGTGCTTTTGACAACACGAATTTTGTTTGCGGCATAGGCCCTTCAGCCGCGTCAGTAAGCAAAATCACACCGTCTGCCATGGATAATATACGTTCAACTTCGCCACCAAAATCAGCATGGCCTGGAGTATCAATAATATTTATTCTAACATCGTTAACTGTGATGGAAGTACATTTTGCTAAAATAGTTATGCCCCGTTCAGACTCCAAATCGTTACTATCCATAACACATTCTTTAACTGTCTCGTTATCGCGAAATGCACCGCTTTGTTGCAATAAAGCGTCGATTAATGTGGTTTTACCGTGGTCAACGTGAGCTATAATAGCTATGTTTCTTATTTCAGTCATGGTGAGTTTGTATCCATCCGTGTTAAAAAATCTGGCGCATTATAATCTTTTCCATCGTATTAAGCAATGAGTATTATTTTTTTTACGGATATTGTATCCAAAGCTACCTTATAAACACCATGCCTTTGGGTTTCGTCATCCAGATGGCATATTTTTATTGAAGATATGAAAATGGTATTATTTACCATTATTGATTTCATCAAGACGTTTTTGTGTATAAAGGCTTCTTAGCGCGGCATATGGGTCAAGTGAAACTCTGTCTAATTCCTCCAAAGTATTCATATATCTGTCGCTTGTATCCAGCCCTTTAACCGCAGTTGCAACCCATAAAGCATCGTCAGAAAGAGTATAAGTAAATGGATCGGAGAAAATATCGGCGGCGAATCCAACCGTATCCCTGCCGTTAGATGGCCCCAGGATCGGCAACACAATATAAGGCCCGTTGCCAACTCCATAATGCCCCATAGTCTGGCCAAAATCTTCGTATCTATGCTCTAAACCGGCCTCTTTTGCAACATCAAAAATGCCGCCCAGACCGATTGTACTATTTATCGTAAAACGCCAGAAAGTAGTGAATGAATGCTCCGCATCCCCTTGTAATACTGAGTTTAATAAGGTTACCGGCTCGCTTAAATTACGAACTACATTAGAAACACCTTTGCGCGCCAAATCAGGAACAATAAATCTATATGTTTTAGTGACAGGATTAATAAATATTTTATGAACGAATTTATTAAAACCATAGATAGCCCTATTTACCGGCTCCAATGGGTCACTGACTTCGATATTTTTTTTAGATGCTGCGGTTGCATTAAAATTTATGGAAACAACCCCAATAAACAGGGCTAACAGCACAATTAACAGTGACGGCATAGTTTTATTAATATACATTATTTTGCTCCTTTGATGGCATAACTATTATTCGTAATATTTATAGTACGACATTATACTTAACAAATCGTTAACAAATTTACTATGGCCTTGAGAAAATCAAAACCTTACCATCAACCCCTTCTTTAATTTCACATTCCAGCTCGCTAATCATCTTAAACCCCGCTTTAGCCATGTTTTCTTTGATATTATCCATGGAATGTATAAAAATATCCTCTTCAATGACAATAGCACAGCCTTTTTCCTGGTCAGCTTCTTCCATCACGAAAGCGGCTATCCCCTTGGGTTTTAAAGATTTTTTAATCAGAGCTGAAATTTTTTCCATATCTTTATGGCCTTCCATCACCTGATCTAAAATTATTACATCTGCCTTTGTTTTATTATTTGACAGGAATTCTAACATCTCACCATTAATAATTTTATCATATATTTTAAGGCCATTTTCCTTTTTACTTTGTGCTGATTTGACCATTTCATCTGCGAAATCAACACCGATAACTTGCTTGGCGACCTCTTTCTTTTTAAATATTTTGCCGTTTTCACCCTTGCCGCAGCCAATGTCTAGTATATGCAAGTTGGGATTTTTATCCGATATGTTTTCCAGAATCGCTTTAGCTAATAATTTCGAAGTATTTTGTGCATAAATATCATCCTCTTTTCGGTAATATTCCGCCTCCAACTCGCAGTTTTCTTTGATAAATGAGGTCGGAATTGATATTACCGCCATTGGATCAGTAATTTTCTGCAGCAAATAATCAAGCTCATTTGATGATTTTCCTTGCAACTTAATCGATTTTTTTAAAGCCTCTTCCGCCTCTTCATATTTTCCATCTAATATTAAAGAGCGCCCTAAATAATAGTAAGCATCAGCATTTTTAGGCTCCAAAAACGTCACCATTTTAAAGCGCATTATAGCATCTGAGATATTTCTTCTTTTTAAATGCGAGACGCCCAGCTCAAAATTAGTGCCAGGAATATCCTTTAATTTCTCTCTGGAATCTTTGCACCCTTCCATGAAATTCTTGGTTTTTTCCTTTAGAAACGGCTTCATATTGGCATATAATTCACCTACATTCCTGTCGCCAACGACTTTTTTACTTATATATTTTAAATCGAAATATTTAAACAATTTGAACATTATATACCTCAGGGTTGACCAATTATATTAAGACTTACTTATGAAGTCGTCTTTTTGTTTGTTTTGTTGTTAAAAATAACCTAAAAATGCTCATGTACTTCGTGTACACTGCGTTTTTTAGAACATTTTTGCCTAAAAACAATTCAAAAATACTCGTCCTGCGTAAGTCCTATATATGCTTATTATACAATATATAGGAAAATATTGCCAATATAATAACTTTACCGTTTTTTATATTACACAGCAGCTGTATATCAATATAATAATTATTTATTTAATTTTTATTGGAAAATGCCATGACTTTTATCTCAGCGCGCCTATCATCTATTAAGCCTTCACCGACAATAGCCGTAACAACAAAAGCCAGGGAACTAAAAGCCGCCGGCAAGGACGTTATTGGTCTGGGCGCGGGAGAACCTGATTTTGACACAGAAGACAATGTCAAAAATGCCGCAATAGAAGCCATTAAAAACGGTGACACAAAATACACAGCCGTCGATGGAACTCCAGCTCTAAAGGAGGCTATCTGCGCCAAATTCAAACGGGAAAACGATCTGGAGTACAAACCGTCACAAATAACAGTTGGGTCGGGCGCAAAACACGTTATATATAACGCGCTTATGGCAACTTTGAATGAGGGGGATGAAGTTATAATCCCGGCACCTTATTGGGTATCTTATCCGGATATGGTTGCGCTGGCTGGCGGAACACCCGTATTTGTCCCATGCAGCTCAGAAAACAATTTTAAACTTCACGCGGAACAGCTTGAAAACGCTATTACTACACACACGAAATGGATAATCCTTAATTCACCGAGTAACCCGACAGGCGCCGCTTATAGTCATGATGAAATGAAAGCCCTAACCGATGTTTTAGTCAAGCATTCCCATGTACACATAATGGCTGATGATATTTATGAACATATTGTCTATGATGACTTTAAATTTGTTACACCAGCGCAGGTTGAACCTGAATTATTCGACAGAACACTAACAATTAACGGTGTTTCCAAAGCCTATTCCATGACTGGCTGGCGTATTGGTTATGCAGGTGGTAACGAAGATCTGATAAAAGCAATCTCAAAAATCCAGTCACAAAGCACTTCTAACCCTTGCTCTATAAGCCAGGCGGCGGCTGTCGAAGCGTTGAACGGCCCGCAAGAATGCCTGAAAGATCATGCAAACCTGTTCAAAGGGCGTCGTGATATGGTTGTAAAAATGCTCAATGAAATTGATGGGATAACATGTAACAGTCCGGAAGGCGCGTTTTATGTATTTGCTTCATGCAAAGGATTACTGGGAAAAACTTCCCCAAACGGCTCTAAAATCGAGAATGACACCGACTTTGCATCATACCTACTTGAAGAAGCACTTGTGGCTGTTGTTCCTGGCATTGCCTTTGGTGCGGCTAATTTCTTCAGAATTTCCTATGCAACATCGGATGAAGCTTTGGTGAACGCATGCGGCAGAATTGCCGAGGCTTGCAGTAACTTGTCATAATGTAACTAAACATGCCCATTTTATAAAGTACATGCATAACTTTTCAACTAAATGTAGTAAAAGCTACAATATATGTTACACTAGGGTAGAAGAAAAGTTCTCATTTCGTAATTAATGTTACTCATTTCGTAATTTTTTCGAATATGATAAGTTTTACAGATGATATAATGAGATACTGGTAGCATAGAGCCTTTTTATATAAGAGGCTATAATATTTGTTACAATGAGTCATTTTAGTAATGAATGAGACGCGCTATTTTTGGAGAATGAAAATGAGTATGAATACGCAAAAGGGTTTTACACTGGTAGAATTATCGATAGTCCTTGTGATTATCGGCCTTATTATATCCAGTGTGCTTGTTGGACAAGATCTTATCAGATCGGCAGAGCTGCGAGCAACCGTTACCCAATACGAACAATTTAACGCCGCTGTCGCAACATTCAGGGGTAAATATGGCGGGCTTCCAGGTGATGTTACCGGAAATGCCAGCTATGGCTTTGTTGGCGATGGCGATGGCGATGGCGCCCTGGCTGCTGCAACTAACCATGATGCCGGTGAAAATGTCTATTTCTGGAATCATTTAGGATCAACCGGCGCATCTCTCATAAGTGGTTCTTATTTAGGAACGCAAGTTCCTACAGCTGGCATCACCACCCACACTCCAAGCAATAAATCCGGGGAGTCATGGGGAGTATTTGGTGCAAACGGTACAAATTATTTTGTAATCGGCGCAACTACACCGGATACAAATGGGGAGTATGACACAATTGACATCTTAACTCCTTTGGATGCAAAAAGTCTTGATGACAAGATCGATGATGGCCGCCCAAATCGTGGTGTAGCTCAGGCCAAAAACGGCGCAAATGACGATGCAAACGCAACTGTTGACGGGGCTGGGGGAGCTGCGGGGAACCAATGTGCATCAGTAACAACCGCTGTTGCAACTTACGTTACATCTATAACGATTCCAACATGCACTATGCGCTTTAAGTTTAATCTATAAAAACCTTCTGGAGAAATAAAATGCGAATTAATAAATCACAAAAAGGTTTTACACTGGTTGAACTGGCTATTGTTCTGGTAATTATTGGTCTTATTGTAAGTAGTGTATTGGTTGGGCAGGATTTGATCAAAGCCGCCGAATTGCGCTCAACTGTTAGACAACAACAATCATTTCAGGTTGCTGTTAACACATTTATCGGTAAATATGGCGCTATTCCTGGTGATATTCAAGGGAACAAATATGGGCTAGACGGAACAGCCGCATATATTGACGGAACCGCAGGCGATGGTGATGGCGACGGGACTATAGAACAAACGAACGCGGCTACAATACTTACGCTAACGGGCGAAATGTCTACATTCTGGTCTAATCTTACAACTTCCAACAAAGAACTGATCAAAGGTGTTTATAACGGTGATGGGTGCGCCACCAGTAATGGGGATACTAATTGCCATGCTGGTGAAGATTTCCCTAAACTTCCATTTGGCTCAACTGGGTGGGCGGTTTATGGAGTATCCGGTGTCAACTATTTCGCAACGGGAGTAGTCTCCGGCGATAGTACCGTTGCAAATACAACCGTCGATTTTGTTCCCCTTGATGCCTTCAATATTGATAGTAAAATTGATGATGGAGTGCCGTCTGCCGGCAATGTACAGGCTATAAACGGGCATGCTACTCTTATAAATACAACAGCGGAGGCCGGGTCATTTCTTACTTTTGACAACACCTCTACCAGTGCCGCAGACTGTACCGATAGCAATGAAGCTCCGCCTGAGTATCAATATACTGCAGCAACAAATGAGTGCAGATTGCGCTTTAAAATGCAAACATTTTAAAGTTAGTTTCTAGTTTCTCAAGGCAAACGCATCTAAATTACGTCGATGATTTTGCAACAAAATATATACAAATAAGTTCGTCATACTGCGGTCAAGCCGCAGTATGACGAACTCTGCTGCTTGTATTTAGTTACAAAGACTGCATTTCTTTTGTTAAGAATATTTAGATGCGTTTGCCCTGTCTAGTTTCTAGTTGTTAGTTGTTAGTTGCTGGTGTATTAATCTAGTTTCTAGTTGCTAGTTATTAGTTACTAGAAACTAACAACTAACAACTAACAACTAACAACTAACAACTAAAATGCCATATTCATCCTTACGTGATTTCATTACAAAACTTGAAAAAAACGGAGATTTAATCCGTATAAGCGAGCCTGTATCAACAGTTCTGGAGATGACAGAAATCCAAACCCGTGTGCTTGCCCAAAAAGGCCCGGCCATTTTATTCGAAAATGTAATCACCGAAAATGGTAAAAGTGACATGCCGGTTTTGGTCAATCTGTTTGGAACCGTTGCCCGCGTTGCTTTGGGGATGGATTCAAAGCCCGATGGCTTGCGCAAAATAGGCGAAATACTTGCATTTTTAAAACAGCCCGAACCGCCCGGAGGCTGGAAAGATGCGCTGGAAATGCTGCCATTATTCAAAAAAATAATGAGTATGCCGCCAAAAACTGTAAAAAAAGCTCCATGCCAGGAAGTAGTTTTGCAAGGTGATGACATTGATTTAGCCAAATTTCCGATTCAGACCTGCTGGCCAAATGAACCGGCTCCGCTGATTACATGGCCATTAGTTGTTACAAAAGGCCCGTCGCAAGATAAAGAAGACAACTTCAATCTTGGCATATATAGAATGCAGGTGACGGGAAAAAACACCACCCTTATGCGCTGGTTAAAACATCGCGGAGGCGCACAACAACATGGGCGCTGGGCAAAGGAAAAATCCGAACCTTTCCCCGTGGCAGCAGTGATTGGCGCTGACCCTGGAACAATTTTGGCAGCAGTCACGCCGGTGCCCGATAATGTTTCTGAGTATCAGTTTGCCGGGCTTTTGCGTGGTAAAAAAGTTGAATTGGTTGACTGCAAAACTGTTCCGCTCAAAGTCCCGGCCAGTGCGGAAATAGTGTTGGAAGGTCATGTCAGCCTTGATGATTACGAAGATGAGGGGCCGTATGGTGATCATACGGGTTACTATAATTCCGTTGAGAAATTCCCGGTATTCACTATTTCTGCAATAACAATGCGTAAAAAACCAATATATCTAAGCACTTTTACCGGTCGCCCGCCTGATGAACCATCGATTTTGGGTGAGGCATTGAACGAAGTTTTTGTGCCGATATTAGTGCAACAATTCCCGGAAATAGTCGATTTTTATCTCCCGCCTGAAGGCTGTTCCTATCGCATGGCGGTCGTTTCCATGAAAAAAGCATATCCTGGTCACGCTAAACGAGTGATGATGGGCGTGTGGTCTTTCCTGCGCCAGTTTATGTACACAAAATTTGTCATTGTGGTTGATGATGATATTAATATTCGTGACTGGAACGATGTGATTTGGGCTATTTCAACGCGCATGGATCCCGCGCGCGACATGACTATGATCGAAAATACACCGATAGATTATCTGGATTTTGCCTCACCAGAATCGGGGCTGGGCAGCAAAGTTGGCTTTGATGCAACCAATAAAATTTCGCCGGAAACAAACCGCCAATGGGGAGAAAAAATCCAGATGGATCAGGATGTTATGGATAAAATTACCAGAAACTGGGACAAATATGGACTATAGTTTTTCAGGTTTGATGTAACCGTAGGAAATCGAGGCGCAATGTATAAACATACATAAGCCGAAGATTAACGCCCGGTCACTTCAAAGATGAAATACTATATAGTTTTTTTCTTCCTTATAACTACAGTTCCTGCCATTTTATCGTGCCAACCCTGACGTTTTTTATCATAAAAAACCCATATGAATCCAAGACAAAGTGGTATGGTTGAAACTATGTAACCAAAATAACGAATAATCAGCTGGTTTCTTGATGGTTTTTCGCCGGTTTTAGCATCAACAATTTTCATATTTAAAATCATTTTGCCCGGTGTGGCTGACTTATATATCCAAAAAGCTATTATAATTACTGCAAAAACAACAGATTGCATACTGAACGAAGTCAGAGTAGCCCTAATAATTTCCTGTTGCTGCTCAAGCGACAATCCGTTCGCCACAATTGCCGGGTCATTCATAAAATCCCGTGCTGTTTTGATGCCGGCAAGGTTGTTAAACAGGCTGAACAGCGGCACTAAAACAATTGTGCTAAGCACTGTATCAATTAAACTTGCAAGCATTCTGTAGTTAAAACTGGCATAATTCATTTGTTCGGATTCACTCACTTTCCACCTCCAATAGTGTCATTTTTAGCCTTATTTGTCCATTTTCAGCAAACACCAGACCATTCGGCAATATACTGGCATTTTTTATCAATAACATGTCATGCGGAATATTTACTATAGTTTCAGATTTTTTCTTCATTGTTAATAAGGCTTTTTCCATGCCAAAAGGCACAACATGATCGCCAAGTCTGAATTTTAACTCACCTCCTGCCAGACTATTTTTTCCTTCCATAAATTCATATTTAACAGTAACTTCATCACCACAAAACGCTTTTTTCCCGCTTCCCGTTTCAATTTGCTGGATGAATATATTTTTCTTAAACTGATCAAATCCATTTTTTACGTCAATAATCTCAACATCCAAAGTAATTATCTCGCCGTCATGATCCGTTCCAGTACTGAATTTATTGTTTAAATAGGCCAGTCCGGGAGGTACCACCACCTTCCTTTTGCCACCCTTTTGCATCCCGACAACCCCCTTTTCCAGCCCTAAAATAACACTGTTATCGCCGATTTTAAAAGTAACCGGGGTATTCCTGTCGCGCGTACTATCAAGTTTTATCGTATCTTGTATGTAAAAATTATAATGCACAGTAACCAGACTATTGCAGTGGGATTTTTGCCCTTTCCCGGCAAATAAATCCAAAAAAGCCACATCATTTCTTTCTATAGCCTGGATTTTTACTGCATCACTATTACCATATTTATCCTTAACAGCCTTGTCCACCAGCGCTTTTACAACTGTCTTCCCGGTGGGATTTTCACTGACTTTGCGTATGATTTTATCGGTAAATTTTTCGAGGAAACTACCCGTGTTTTGTGGGGTTTTTACCAGCTTTTCCTGTTCGGCCACATTCTTGTTTTTGTAGAATGGACTATGATCTTCCGATGTGAAATACGCCACGATAATGATTATAAGAACAACCCATGTAATAGGCGTTTTTGGCAATATTTGCATTTTTCCTCCTGATTGTTAAGAGATAATTCTACTCAATTACATTCAGATAGTATAGTATTATTTACAATATTAGGACTTACGCATAACATCGTCTTTTTGTTTGTTTGGTCGTTAAAAATAATTCAAAAATACTCGCCCTGCGTAAATCCTAAATATACTGATACCAAAAATAAAAATTCGATTATACTTGAAACTACGGTAATAGTTACTATATAATGGTATAAGAGGCAAAATTTAATTAAAAGAGGGCTAAAATGCAATTTGACAGGGCTTCAAGAGCAAAATCTACGGCAAAATCGGTGGGATATGACGCCGGGCTTCGGACTTATATGCTTAAAGTTTATAATTATATGGCATCAGCGCTTGCTTTAAGTGGCATTGTCGCATTTTTGACAGCGTCCTCTCCTGCAATGATGCAGGTGATTTACGGCACCCCTTTGCAATGGGTCGTGATGCTTGCTCCACTTGGAATCGTGATATATTTATCCGTGCGACTTAATAAACTTTCGGCAGCAGCAGCACAAATGTGGTTCTGGGCGTTCGCAACAATGATGGGGCTATCATTATCCTCTATATTACTTGCATATACTGGCGAAAGCATTACTCGTGTATTCTTCATAACTGCCGGGGTTTTTGGCACTATGAGCCTTTATGGCTACACTACCAAGAAGGACTTAACAGCTATGGGTTCATTTTTGATGATGGGTCTTTTTGGTATAATAATTGCGTCGGTTGTTAATATGTTTATGCAAAGCACAGCCTTGCAGTTTGCTATATCGGCTATAGGAGTTGTGATATTTACCGGGCTTACAGCTTATGACACCCAGAAAATAAAAGAGATATACTTCCAGGTTGCAGGAAACAGCGAAGCAATGGGTAAAGCCGCTATCATGGGCGCACTTAGACTTTACCTAGACTTTATCAATCTGATGCTCATGTTGCTGAGATTATTTGGCGACAGGAGATAGTCGCCTGTTTACGCATCGTTAACTAATCAGGAACTTCCTGAAATCCGGCACTTTTGCTTTATTGCCCTGCTTGTTTGCCTGGCTTATAGCCTCGAACAACGCTCCCAATGTATTATCAACATTATCAAGCGTAATATTGTTTGCATTTGCCTTAATTGCTTGTCTGGCAGCATTAAATATTTTATCCAATGTGGCTTCTACTTCATCTTTATACGCCTCTTGAGTCATAATATACCCCTACAATTCATATATTTATACCATTTCCAGGCTGCGATAGAAGTGCAAGATTAACAAAACTGGTAAACCAGCACCACGACGGTTGAGTCAATCATACATACAACCTCTTATGGTTGTCACTATATTTCTATTTTTAGTTAAATTTCCCCCATCATTTTAAACCCTTGGTAGCTAACCCGTTGAAAAACAATGCTATTCTCAACCAAGTTAACGAATTGTTAATAAACACCATGCTATCATAATAATATTACAAACGAGAGGGCTCTGTATAGGAGACCTATCATTAAAGTATAACCTTGGGCCATGTAGACCAAAAGGCGTGTGTTAGGTACGTAACCTAGATGACACATGATCAGGTATTAAGATGTCTACAATTCAAAGCGTTATAGCAAATGCCGTTATTTCTAACTTATTAAGAACAACGGAAAAATTAAATACTTCTGTATTAAATCTCTCAAGTGGAATAAGAAGTAATGCAGATGTTGCTGATTTTGCGGTAGGATCAGTCCTTGCAAATCAGGCAAGTTCTTTAAGAACCTCGAATTTAAATGCTGGGCAAGGCAAAAGCCTGCTGGCAACGGCCAAAGGCGGGCTAGAGCAGATTCTTGACTTGTTACAACAACAAAAAGATTTAGCTACCAAAGCCGCAGATACATCCCTAACCACCAACGAGCTGGCTAACTTAAACACTGAATTTACGGCGCTCACAACCGAAATAGACCGTCTTGCATCCACTACAAATTTTAATAACAAAAATCTGCTGGATGGCACAATAAGCGGCGGGGAAACCGTCACATCGGTCACAGGCCAAGCCACTGAAAATTATACATTAATAGATGAAACACAGGTTTCTTTTTCAGGCACGGTTGCTACAGGCGAACTGCTAACTGCCAGCACATTTGACGCGGTAACCACGAATGAAATAGGTAAAACAGCCGGAACAGTACTTTTAGATTTGACAGGAGTTGGCGCAGGCCCGGTAAATAGCGCAGTTATTACTATTGGCGGTGTTGGCATCACATTTGGTACGGGCGAAACCACCGCAGCAACAGTTGCCGACGCATTTATTGCAGCGGCTGAAGCTTCAACATCCAGTGTTATCAGAAATTATACATTCACAGATCTTGGCACTGGCGGAATTACAGTAACAGGGGCGGATCTAGGAACAGGATCGGTTGACACCGTCACATTCGCTCTGACAACCCAGGGCGGTATCGCCGCCAATCAGGTTCAATTAGGCACAGAAAATATTGACACCGTTGGTAGCGGAAATGCCCTAAGCATAACAACAGCCACGGGCGGAACTATTGGAACGGTGCGCTCCGTTTCCGCATCCGATTTAACCGTTGATGAAGGCTTACTCGGCGGATTTAGTAAATTTACCGCGGCACTGGACACAACAGGAACTCAAAACAGAACAACTTTCACAGTTGATATAAATGGCACGACCTATACATCGCAGGCAGTTACGTTATTTGGCACAGGTGGTTTTAACAGTCAGGGAAACACTATAAAAAATGGCCAGGTAGTCACATTTTATAATACAGCCGGGCCAACAGACAGCTCAAATGAGTATACTGATAACGGCTTCACATTAACAGTTGGAGCAACAGATATAACAATAACGGGTGGAACTCAAACTGCCTTTGAAACCGATCTTACTAACACTGCCACGGGGTTTCAAACGCAACTTACAGCCAATAGAATCAATCAAAGCCGGGACGTGATATTATCCGAAGTTAACGCTACAGGCGGTGATTTTGATGTTTCAGCAGCCATTGGTACAACTTTTGCAGGAATTGAAGGGTTTGACGCCGAGGGAACCAATGCAAGGGGAGATATAGCCTTTGTCGGCGATACATTCGGTGATGATGGTAGGCTTGGTGCAATTGGCTCATTTGCCTTTAATGCATCAACCAACAAAATTACGGTTACTATAGATAACGAAGTATACACCTCTGATATTTCAGATAATACCGCAAGTACGGGTGGTATAGTCGATGGTGCCGGAAATTATAATACCACAACAAAGAACCTAACCGTTGGAGCGGGTACAATATTAGTGCTCCACAGCGCTGCAACAACCGATGGCAGGCAACTTCGGATAGATTTATCCAACTTAACCGACACGACTATTGAGCTAACAACCTCAACCACCCAGAAAGTTTTCACAGATGATCTGGACACTTTATTCGGTGTTAGCGGCAATCCAGCACTATCATTTCAGGTGGGAGCAGGAGCGACAAACACAATAGGTGTATCTTTGGGTAGTGCCGCAACGACAGATATATATTTAAGTGACTCGGGCAACTCAAAAACGCTGAGTATCTCAACACTTGCAGGTGCCACAGAAGCATCCGATGTTCTTGATAATGCCATTAATTCAGTCCTTGGCAAAATTGCTACCGTGAGTGCTGGCCTTACATCGTTTGATTCGGCGATAGTAAATAATAACGTTATGATTCAGAACTTTGAGGCAAGCAGTGCCTCATTACTCGGCACAGATTATGCCTTGGAGTCATCGCGTTATGCCCAACTCACATTACAAGCCAATGCCAGCATATCCATCCTGGCGCAAAATCAGAAAAGACTCGATAATTTGCTGCAACTTCTTAGCTGATCCTTACACCAACAATAATATCAAAAAATAAACAAAACCAGAGAGGCAGTTTATGGCTTACAGTATAAATCCACATGATGCATATTTAAATGCAAAGAAAACACTTGACCCGAAAGAGCAGATAATCATGCTTTACGATGCAGCTATATGCTATGTACAGCAGGCTAAACAGGCTATCGAAGAGGATGATCAATCGCTGAGATTTGAGCGTATAAATCAAACAATTTCGATCATTAACGGGTTGCGGGCTTGTCTTGATTTCGGTGCTAATGAGGAAGTGGCAAAAGCTCTGGACACACATTATGAAGCGGTAGACGGGCTGCTGGTTTCAATACAATGTGACAATAATGTTGAAGTTTGCGATCAAGTCATAGAAAACCTGAAAATTATCAAGCAAACATGGGAGGAAATAAATATACCCCCCTCCTCCGATGAGGATGCAATTAATCTACCACCAAATATTGAAAAAAATCAGCAAAACCCGGATGCAAATATTTAAATATTGTAATTGCATTGTAACAAGATTTGTTGTATGGTAAGTGACCATTATACAATGATAATTTGGAAGTATGAAAAAAACCAGCGCATTCGAAGTGACTGCAATATTAGAAGAAGAAAAGAAAAGACGTGCAGCAAACCAGCAGGCAGTAACCGCTTTGCTTGACAGTGAAAAGGGACGTTTTAGAAATCAGGTGCACAAAGAAGCAACGCAGGAAAAAGCAACATCATGGACGAATAAGATCCAGGAAGCCGCTAATTCTGATAATCAGGAGGGTTATAGCAGACGCATTGATCGTTCATTTAACCCTGTCACCAAGAAAAATCTTACCGATCAATACATCGAACATGACCATCAATTTGCAAAAGGACATGAAACATCGAAATGGGATTTGATGCGAGGTCGAGGTAAAAAAATTAAAATCTGGATTCTTGAACTTCGACTTATGTTTAAGAAGTTACGGCTGCACTTTGTTAGTTTATTTGGCAAAAAAAAGCTGCAGGGTCAAAAATTATCGGCGGAAATAGGCTTTTACGAGCATTCTTCGGAATATTCTCCTTATAAACTACCTGGAATATTCAAAAATTTTCGCCTTGAACTTAAAGAAAAACAACATCAGCAGAAAAAATCTGAGTTTGAGGTGGCGAAAAAAGAATTTCGCCATCGCCGTCGTAAATTCATTGAGGATATAAAGCAGGAACGCAAGAAAATTCTGGAGCATAAAAGACAACTGGAACGTTATAGGTAGCCTAATGTCGGATGATTTTGATAGCAATGATGAGGCGCAGGATGATTCAAACGAGCGCCATCGTGACCTGGAACAGGAAAAAATTCCTGAAACAGAAGTGGATGATATTGACCTTCTCATTGCCAGAAAAAAAACATTGGAGCCACAAAAATCCGAAAAACCTGCCAAATACGACATAAAAGCTATTAAAAAAGCACAGAAGAAAAACGACCGCACCAAACAAGTCAAAGAAGCCTTAAAATACGGTAAAAAACACGGATCAGAAAAAGAGCTAACCACCCAATACCGCAAACCATTTTTAAAGCGGGTTAAAGACGGGCTAAACAAGCTTCTGGCCTTTAAAATGCATTCAGTGCGAGCAAAAGGCGACCAGGCCGGAATATTTGACAATCAGACCGAAAAAGATGGCAAACGCAGGCTAAAATTCGATGGCAGCATGGGCGACCAGACGGTTATCGAAAAATTTACAACAAAAGTTAACGGCGTAACTGTAAGCGGGAAAATCACAACAAAAGTCGGTGATGACGGCGTTGATATCGAACAAATTCATATTGACAAAGCGAAAATCGGCCGCAATAAAATCGACCCAAAATCCTTAGGGGGGTTATCACATGACGCGATTTTAAATTCAATCCAGCGCGGTGGAGGCCTTGAAAGATAATGTCGGATATAGATACTTTGGAGCATTATTTTGACGCTCTACTCGAAGATGACAAATATAGTGATGAGCACGAGCTAGCCGACGATAAAGAGCGTTATGCAGCTTATGAAACGTTACGAAATGATTTTCCGCAAATAACCATAATTAACAATGACGAGCTGGATAATTTACTGCAGCTCATTGCTGTTGAGGAAATTTTAGACGGGATGGTTTTAACGGAAAGCGAGATTCTGAATAAACTTACCGGTAACAGCCACGATACTACAAAAACACCTAGAAAAGGGGCTTTTAACGACCTTAAAAAAGCAATCATCGCCCGTGATAAGAAAATGATCGAAATATTAAGGCATATGAAAGCCGCCGGAACGCAAGTAGAAGTCAGCAAAACCAAAGAGATATCCGGAAAACCAAGATACAATAATATGATTGATAAAGTAAAAAAAAGCTTTTCGCAGAGAATCAAGAAGCTGTAATATATGTGATGTCTCCAACTTATCCCCATTTTTTATACAAAAATAATGTAAGCGACTTGCACAAGTGTTTTTTTTGCTATATTTTTTTATATATAGCGTTTTGAACTTATATAAGTAGGTAATGAAATGAGTGATATTATAGACACTTATATGGATTTAGTTCCGATGGTTGTTGAGCAAACAAACCGCGGGGAACGATCTTATGATATTTTTTCCCGACTTTTAAAGGAACGGATTATTTTCGTTAATGGTCAGGTTCATGATGGAATGTCCAGCATAGTCACGGCTCAGTTATTATTTCTGGAATCGGAAAACCCTGATAAAGACATATATATGTACATAAATTCGCCGGGAGGAGTGGTTACCTCAGGCTTGGCGATCTATGACACAATGCAATATGTTCGCCCTGATATTGCTACATTATGTGTGGGTCAGGCCGCTTCCATGGGCTCTTTGCTTTTGACCGCGGGCAAAAAAGGCAAGAGATTTTCACTGCCAAATTCCCGCATTATGATTCACCAACCTTCCGGTGGTTTTCAAGGCCAGGCAACCGATATAGAGATCCATGCCAGGGAAATTATTGCGCTAAAATTACGACTGAATAAATTATATGTGGGTCATACCGGACAAAAACTTCCCACAATTGAAAAAAGCATGGAACGCGATAATTTCATGGATCCGGAAGCTGCTTTAAAATTTGGCTTAATCGATGAAATCGTAACTAAAAGAAAGCCCGGTGAAGATTTACAAGGTAAAAAAGACAGCTAGAATTTAAATATTATTGCAACAAATTGAGGTGTTAGGATAATGGTAAAATCAGACGGACAGAATTCAAAAAACACTCTTTATTGCTCATTTTGCGGAAAAAGTCAGCATGAGGTTCGTAAATTAATTGCTGGCCCCACTGTTTTTATATGTGATGAGTGCGTTGAGCTTTGCCTTGATATAATTAAAGAAGAGAGCAAATCATCTTTGTTAAAAGATGGTGACGGTGTGCCTAATCCAAAAGAAATTTGTAAAATATTGGATGAATATGTCATCGGCCAGACGCAGGCAAAAAAAGTCTTGTCCGTTGCGGTTCATAATCACTACAAACGCCTTGCACATGCAGAAAAAGGTAGCAGCGATATTGAATTGGCCAAGGCTAATATCGTGCTGATTGGCCCGACTGGTTGTGGAAAAACCTTGCTGGCTCAAACATTGGCACGTATTCTTGACGTTCCGTTCACTATGGCAGATGCGACCACATTAACAGAAGCCGGTTATGTTGGTGAAGATGTTGAAAATATCATTTTACGCCTGCTTCAGGCCGCCGATTATAATGTCGAGCGGGCACAGCGCGGCATAGTATATATTGACGAGGTTGATAAAATCTCCCGCAAATCTGATAATCCATCGATTACAAGAGATGTGTCAGGCGAGGGTGTACAACAAGCTTTGCTGAAAATCATGGAAGGCACTGTTGCATCAGTTCCGCCACAAGGTGGCAGAAAACATCCGCAACAGGAATTCCTACAAGTGGACACCACGAACATATTATTCATATGTAGCGGAGCTTTTTCCGGCCTTGAAAAAGTTATAAGCGCGCGGGGACGAGGCACCGCGATTGGATTTGGTGCCGATGTAAGAAGCGAAGAAAAACGCCGTGTTGGTAAAATCTTGGAGAAATTAGAGCCGGAAGATTTGGTTAAATACGGCTTAATCCCTGAGTTTGTCGGCAGACTGCCAGTTCTTGCAACGCTGAACGATTTGGATGAGGGGGCATTGATTGAAATATTAACAACCCCTAAAAATGCCTTGATCAAGCAATATCAAAAATTATTTGATATGGAGGGTGTTAAGCTTGAGTTTAAACCAGAGGCGCTGATGGCAACGGCAAAACGGGCGATAAAAAGAAAGACTGGTGCACGTGGTTTGCGGGCTATATTGGAAGAGATTTTGCTTGATATGATGTTTGATATTCCTGGAATGAAGGATGTTAAGGAGGTGATTATAAGCAAAGATGTAGTGGATCATGGAAAAGACCCGATCATAGTTTATGAAACAAAAGGGAAGAAAGCAGCTAAAAAATCTAACCTTTCTTAGCTTTTGAAGGTGGTTTATCGCCCTCTAAATCATATAATTCCTCTCCAATATCGGGAGCAAGGTAATGCCCATGACGTTTTTTCTCGCGATACGCTATATATGATGTGCTGGAAATAATAATTATAGAACCGATTACTGTGTAAATGTTCAGCATTTGCCCAAAAATAATATATGCAAATAGCGCAGAAAAAATCAGCTGGCTAAAAGAAAATGGCATAATCGTAGTTAAATCAGCTTTTTTATAGGCATGATTTACGGCTATTATATTACCTGCGAAAATTGCCCCCATTAATAATAGCCATAATATGTCGGTATTGCTTGGCGTTTTCCATGAATACAGCGCCATTGGCGATATGATCAGGCAACCGAATAGACAAAAATAAAAGCTGTTCACTAATGCCGGGTGCGCCTGACTGGTTACTTTTATGATAATATCGGTTAATGCCCAGAAAAACGCGGATAAAATCACTAATATTGACGCTATTTCAAAACGGGATAGTCCTGGTTGGATAATCACTAACATGCCGATAAAACCGAAAATCAGTCCCATAATACGATTTACATGCAATTTTTCCTTGAGGAATATAACCGCTAAAATTGTGGTAAATAACGGCAGGGCAAAAACTATGGCAAAGGCTTTAGTTACTGGGATTATCGTGATTGAATAATAAAATATGGCGGTGGCGGCAACCCAGAAAAAAGAACGGATTATATGAATTTTATAAGAATATACTTTAAGCTCTTTTCTACATTTGGCGAGCGTAGGGGGCAATAAAATGCATGTGGCGACCAATGTCTGGCAGAAAATAATCTGGAATATGGGTATATTATCGACAAGAAGTTTGGATATGATTGATGCCAGCGAGAAGCAAAAACAATGCACTAAAAACCAAGCTATTCCGGATGTTTGATTGTTAAATGAGAACATAATGTTACCAAATAAATTATCTTCCGACAGAGTCCTGTTGCGTATCCGGACTTGTTATATCATCTTGATGTAAAGAGCTTTGCCGCGCCCTATCGTTACCCGCCCTTCTATCATTTAATTTTTGTTTCTTGGTAGCAGGTTCCTTTTTTTCAACAGCTTGCCTGGTTGTGTCCAGCGCCCGCTTGCGGTCAGGATCGCCCTGCACATGTTTTTCCGCTTTATTATCCGCTAATTTTTGTGCTAAAAATAATGGCGCGGTGATTGGCAATAAGAAAAAATTGAGCAATAATTCAAATATTCTATAATCACCTCCAGAATCCTTTGAGCTTTCATTTAGCATGGTTATGATACTATTTATCGGGGCTTTAACCGAATCCACCACGGTTTGGGCTATTAAAACATTGCCTAGAGTATCAAGCGCATCGTTGAATTTGCGCTCATCGCTGAGTTCTTTTCGATTTTTTATGCGCTCCATGCTATCCTGGCGATTTTCTTCTTCCCGCTCGCGCCTGGCTTCTTTTTCGATATGCTGCCTGACTATCTCCAGATTTTCAGGAGATAATTCAAGATCTTTAAGTCTTTCTTCAGTCAAATCCAGCTTCAGGAGCGTCATGAATTCCTGTTCAGATAATTTCCCGATATTGTCCATAAGCATTTCCTGCTCGCCTTCCGGAAAAATCACAAGAAGCTTCTGGATTTTTTCAATAAGACGGCGAGCCTCGGTTTTATCCTTTTTCGAGGTTTTTACTGTTTTATCGCCCGCATAATCAGCACCCATCGGCTCTTCAGAGCGATTTTCCGTTCCCGTTTCATCTCGAGGTATTGTAGCCATTTTGCATTCCTTTATATTAATGATACATGCATTATAGCACAATTATATGAAATATTTATGACATTTATTGCGTATTTAGTAATTTTCTGCAATTAATAATTGAAATTTTACAGTACTTTGTGCTGCTTTACAGATACAGCCAGGTTTTATTGTAATACTTTCGGAGCGATCCATAAATAGCTATATCAATACTCTCTATTTTGAAACATCTCTATTTCCTGGCAACGCAATATAACTCAAGTCGGTGATCAACAAGTTCATAGCCGAGTTTTTTGGCGATTTCTTCCTGTATACGCTCGATTTCCGCGTTATGAAATTCAATCACCTTACCGGTTTTAATATCAATCAAATGATCGTGATGCTCCCCGGATGATTCTTCATACCTCGCCCTGCCGTCACCAAAATCATGTTTTTCAATAATTCCAGCTTCTTCAAACATACGCACAGTACGATAGACGGTCGCTATCCCGATCCTTAAATCCTCCTTATGCGCCCGGTTATATATTTCCTCAACGTCAGGATGGTCCTTGGCGTCAGAAATTATTTTGGCAATAATCTTCCGCTGCCCCGTCATTTTCAAACCTTTTTCAATACAAATTTTTTCTATTTTTGAAGTCATTTTATACTCGTTTTTGACAAGATAATTATATATGATACTGAGATCTCCATTATCAGACAGTAGGATTTAAATGCAAGAACAAAGTTACAAAGGTCGTTTTATCAGCTTTGAAGGTGGTGAGGGTGCCGGCAAATCAACCCAGTGCAAATTATTAATAAATGCACTGAATCAAGCCAATATAAAGAGTGTAAAAACCCGGGAACCAGGCGGAACAAAAGGCGCAGAGTCAATTCGGGGTTTGTTGGTCACCGGCAACGTTGATAAATGGAACCCAAAAACCGAGTTATTATTACATGTCGCAGCGCGTAATGATCATGTGGAAAAACTAATTAAACCAGCACTTATAGAAGGAAAATTTGTGATATGCGACCGGTTTGTTGATTCCACAATCGCTTATCAGGGGTATGGCCACCAATTAGACAAAAATCTGATTAGCCAACTACATGAGCTGATTTTAGAGGATTTTCAACCTGATTTAACAATTATTTTGGATATGAAGCCCGAAGATGGCATTCAAAGGGCAGCGCAACGAGGTGATCAAGAAAATCGTTATGAAAAAATGGGCGAAAATTTCCATGCCCGGGTTAGAAATGGATTCCTGGAAATAGCAAAATCCGAGCCAAGGTGTATTATTATTAACGCCAAATCTTCTATAAATGAAGTACACAGCCAAATTATCGATGCGGTAAATAACAAATTCAACCTGTTTTTAAATAAAAATGAAGCGGTGGCCTAGAAAGCTGTTGACGATTTCGATCTTTCATAGTAAAAGCCTCATTCTATACTATTTCTCCTTTATTTATAGGCAGAAATCCTCTTCATTTTGGACGTTTAGTTTAAAAATGAAGAGATATTATAGTGTTTTTGCTTTATTGTTAAAGTAGAAATTCGAGGTGAAATATACTAATAAGTATGCATAAACCGAAGAATAACGCACCTTAATAATAAATGAGAAATACTTATATATTTCCTTATGGGGCCTTAGCTCAGTTGGTAGAGCGCCTGATTTGCATTCAGGAGGTCAGCGGTTCGACCCCGCTAGGCTCCACCATAGCGGAATTACCATTACTCAAATCCTTCATAACCTTGAATGGAAGCGAGTATTGGGCGGTTCCAAATCCGGTTTCCCTATCAAATGTTACCTGCTGTGCAAAGGCCAGCTTGAGTACCAGCCTTTTGTTCTCAAAATCACCATTAGCCCATAGTGAGTAAGGGTTAGAGATAAAATCAAATATGGTTCCAACTGAGTCCTCAAAGCTGGTGTCAATATTCAGCATATGTTTTGCTTGTTCCGAAAGCATTGTACGTTTACGTTCCAACTTCTTTACATGATCTTCATATAGGCTAATCATTGAACGGTCTTCTGTCTCCAGCAGTCTACCAAAAAAGCCTTGTATTTTCTGGTCGGTTTCCTTCTTTTCTCTATCTATGTCGGTAAGTTTTGAGCTGTATTCGCTTTTCTTTTGCCGCCACGTGTCTCTGATAATATCTTTTGTTAAATCTAATTAGGACTTACGCATTTTTCATTTTCCAAGTAGGATTTTTTAGTTGTTGAATTAGGTAATCATCCAATAAACCGTTTTTGATTTGATAGATTGTTTGTCCTGTTTTGTGGGCAATTTGTTTTAGCCTGGCCCAGACCAACATGGCGCATGCTATATGAT
>JAJRPW010000109.1 GCA_024280585.1 Alphaproteobacteria bacterium | reverse complement strand
GAAAAAATTTGCGGCGGCAACTGACAAAAACCCAGCGCCGGCCAGCACTTTCGCCACTTCCGCATTGCCGTTATCAGCTAAATAAACCACGGCACCAACCACTGATAAAAGTAAAATAAACCCGAAAAGCTGCCCTAAGCGCAGGCTTTTTTTATGAAAACTCAAATATGATGCTTCCCATGCATTGCGACGATCCTGTTCTGTTTCCGCCATTTCTATGATTTGTTGCGCGGTACCTTCCCTGACATATTCATATTCCAGCAACACCGATGGCGGTGGCAATATAGACTGTGTTGGGCGTGGCGATTTGTTACTATTATCGTCACTATTATTATTCCTGGGGCCTCTTTGCGGACGCCCACCTTTATTGCGCGAATAATTCTTACGGTTTCTCATTACTACCTTCCTTATTGCCTTTTACAGTGTTTTTTATGGTATGCTTTATATCCCATCCCACATTTTCCCAGTCACGAGCCAGAGCTTTAACCGGGTAAGCAAATGGTGGTCTACGACTATCACTAACCTGTCCAAACGTTAAGACGCTACCTATCCCTGCAAGGAAACTACCAAAAAAATTCATTATATACCATAAATTTTTATAAAAACCGAGATTGGCAAAATATTCCAATCCCTCGGATAAAGCAATAGTTATTTTAGTTATCGATAAAACAAAAATCCCCTTGACTCTGCAAAAAAAACGTTACGAATAGGTTTTATTAATTTTTAAACTATTATAAGGAATATTACTATGTCCAAAACGGAGACTTTTGCTCAGATTTGTATGTGTTTACTCCCTGTAGGCTTTGTCGCCACTGTTGCTTTACAAAATTATCTTGAGGACTGCGGAGACCTGAAAAGTGATTACAGACACTGGGAAGATAAAATGAATACTAATGAAGGTGCAGAAGGACTAGAAGCCCCCCCAAATTGTGCGATCCCATACGAAGTAATAGTCCCTGTTCTCCAATCACCCTTATCAGTAATACTTACCTTAACATCTTGCTTAACAACTATTCCTTTCTTAGCAGTTAGTTGCATTAACGACCTCTTATTAAACTTAGCCGATAAAGCCAAAGAAAAAACACATGCCGAAGCAGTAACATCCCGCAGGGAAGCAAGTAGCGAAATAAAGCGTTAAAAGAACTACACAGTAAAGCGTCATACTTAGACTTGACCGAAGTATCCAAGGAAATAGAGCGTTAAAAGAACTCTGACTCTGCTCTTTGCCACGTCCCTTCTCCGATGTGGGAGAAGGTGCAGCCTGTCCTGAACTTGTTTCAGGAATGAGGGCAGGAGCTAACAGAATTTTCCGAAATAAAGTTAATCCCGGCCCTCACCCCGACCCTCTCCCACAGGGAGAGGGGGGCGATAGGCACTGCCCTTTGCTTCCCTAAATCGTCCCTGCCGTTTTCAGCACCCTATCAATCCCCGGCACGTGCGGCTCGCCCCGAAAATTCACCACATTACTAAACTTAGTGCCGCAAGTCCCAAAACTCTTATCACACCCAGCATACATCGAATATGTATCATTCACTGCCACCGTATAAGCCATTGGAAAAACCAGCGTCACAAGCCCCCCGACAAATTCTTTGACCTCCATTGCCAGGCCATTATTGAGCCCGCTTGTGAAGGTAATCACCCCGCCTGCAAAATATCCATCCGCCTCCGCCCGGCTTGAATCGGCAAAAACCTGATTATCTGTAACGGCTGTGATGCTGCTTGTAACAGTGAAACTCGCCAGCGTTATCCCACATTCTGCATCGCCCAGTTTTGCCCGGCATGACGGCGAATAAAGACTGCCGATTCCCTGCGCCAGGTTTTGCATAAGCCCCCTCACCTCTGCCACAAACTTATTCTTACTAAACTTGATCTCGCCGAGCCAGCCGGTGCGTAGATTCAGCGCCCCTTGCGTTAAATCCGCGTAATTTACGATGAAAATCTCCACCTGCGCATAGTCATAAAGCCCCGCCTGGATATCCGCCTCCGCGATCACCGCGCTATCTATAACCCCTTCCACGTCGAGATTATCAACGGAAAGCTCCGAATTATTTGCCACCGCGCTGGGTGTAAACCCGCTCGTTGCCTGATATGTGACACCACCCACCACCAAATCCTGATCATGATTGGTGAACCCAAACACGGTTGCATCCCGCCGCGTCAGCTTCCAACAGGTAGCGGTAGTGGTTACTTCCAATGCCAAATGGGCATCAAGCTGTGTTGATATAATTTTCATGATTATTTCCTTTTTGGTTGGTTTATTTTTCTCTGAGGCTCTCTTTGCCACGTCCCTTCTCCTTTTTTGGGGAGAAGGTTAGGATGAGGGGTATACAAAACAAAATCCCCCTTGACTCTGCAAAAAAAACGTTACGAATAGGTTTTATTAATTTTTAAACTATTATTGAGGAATGAGTCATGCCAAAAACAGCAGTAAGTAGGACAAAAGCAGAAAAAAACTCTTCGCAGAACCTTTCTAAGGATACTCTTGCTGTGATTGCCATAGCCATGGGCAGTCTTATGACTTTTGCTTTAACAAAGTATTTTTGCACAACTCCTTGCAGTGAAGAGCAAACAATACCTGAAATTAGCAACGCAGAAGAACCGAGACAACAACAGATGCTGCTGCTTGTTCCACCTCCACTTCCAACTCTAAAAGAGTTTATTGGTATGGCACGCCTAGCAGGACAAGGTTTACTTTCAGTTGCGATTTACGAAACTCTCAACTATTTAGTTAACGGAAAAGAGGCAGCCACCCCTGACACACAAGTTGCTAAACTAGCCCGCAGGAAAGCAAATAGTGAAAGAGAGGTTTAAAAATCACTCTGACCCCACTCCCCCTTAAGGGGGGAGTCAAAATATGACGAACGAAGTGAGTAAAATATTTTGGTGGGGGTGAACGAACTATAAGTTATTTTTGCTAGCACAAAACACCCCCATCCCAACCTTCCCCCTTAAAGGGGGAAGGAGTGGTAAGCACTGCCTTTGTTACTAAACCCGAACCTCAACCAGCGGGATATCCGTCCAGCTATTGACCCCATAAGAGTCCAGTGACGCCGACAGCCGATCCGTATCAAACCGAACCGGCGTATCGAACTCAAAATCTGCCGTAATCGCCGTTGCGTTCGCCGGGGCGGATGTAAAAGTCACCATTCCCGTTGTAGTAGAGGTGCTTACACCCGAAACCTGCTCCACCGCATCAACATATATAGTAATCGTCCCGCTAACCGGTTTGGTAATCGTGCGGCTGACCGTTTCGCTGCCGCTTGTATAAGTCTCAACCAGCTGGAACTGCGTCAAAACCCCATCACCCGTACCGATTGCCTGTGCCGTCACCGAAAAATCGCTCCAGTCTTTGAATCGAAAACCGTACGCCCTGCCCTTTCTCGCTCTGAAAAACGCGATCAGCGCATCAAGCTGGCTTTGCGTTTTGACCCCATGCGCAACATTATAAACCGCGCGCGCTTGTGTCCAGTTGGCGTTGCGTTGCTCCGCCCCGCTATGTGTTATCACCACGTCGGTTGAAAATTCCGGTCCGCCCGATGATCCGTAAGATATATCCGTTGGTAATTGTGTTTCATGAAATGTAGGCATTTTATCCTCCTTTTTATTAGTTATCAGCATTCTGAATTCTAAAAACTGACACAAAAAAAACCCCGCTAGATTTCTCTAACAGGGCTTAAATAATTTTGAAATTTTCGTTATATAGTTAGGCTTGGGTCGCTTCTATCTACAACCACACTCGAAGGGGGAGCTATCGAATCTTTGCTACTTTCCACCGCCTTTTCCGCCTGTGATACAGACTTAGGCTCAATCTTCGTAGCACTATCACTAACACTGTCACTTTTTTCAATTCTATTACTCACAACCTACGCCTCCTCACAATATTTCCGCACCATCTTGGTAACCTGCAAAGTATGCACTTTTGCGATCAACCCCATGATTTCTGTGAATTTTTCTTCTTTTTCGACGATACTATTTCCGTCCATTAATTTAATTTGCGTCCTATAATTTTCCGCGATATATTTCCTGTCTCGTTCGAATATTTTTCTGATATGCAGCAGCTTTTCAGCCATTATATCCACCGAATTATTATTCTCATTGACTGCGCCTTCTTTCATGGTTTTATAGACACTATCTTCATATTCGTGAGGTGCAAAAAGTGGATTAACAGCCTGGCTCAATAATTTATGTGTATCGCCCGAGAAATTACCATAAATATCAATCACTCCCTGGATGGCCTCGGAAAGTTCTCGCGCCGGTTCTTGCAGTGCTTTTCTGGATAGTTTATGGTGTTTGTCGGAATAATGTGCCAGCAAGGATTCCAGCCAGTCTTCGGCTTTATAAAAATCTTCTGGTAGTGGCATCTCTTTGAATTCACCCATATTATTTCCTTTCTGCGATCATCCTCGCGATTTGTCTTACATGTACTTTCACTATCAATTGTACCACATTGCCAAATTTTTGCAACCTTTCGGATTCTCTTTCTTCTTTTATCCCTTCCATCTCTTTGTTAAAATTAAGCAGGTAGAACTCCTTATTTTGCTCAAAAAGCTTACGCACATTGAGTAATGACTCGGCCATAACGTCTAGTGCCGGTTCGTTTTCTTCCACCGCCCCATTCTTTAAAGTCGTATAAATCTTGCGGTGATATTCGTCCGGTTCATACATCGGGTCGATGGCTTGTTTTAACAAAATATAGACATTTTCCGGGAAGTTCATATCGATATACGTAAATTCACGAATTGCCGTTGCCAGCACTCGAATTGGCATTTCCAGCGCATCCCTGGACAGCATTTTTTTATTATCCACATAATGCGTCATAAGGCTCTTAACCCAGCCCTCATAGTCATAAAAATCTTCCGCCAGTGGCTTGTCTAAAATATCAGTCATTGCAACCTTTTTAAAATTTGATGCCGCATTATACAACAGCTTTTGTTACAATGCAATTACAATTTTTACCCCCTAAGCAGCCGTAAAAACCACACCCCCTGCACTTTGCAAAAGCAGCGAGAACGCTTCCACTCCATTAAATCGGCCTGATCGTGAATAGTTATCCACCACAAAACTTCCGGAAATTTTATCACCATTACCGAAATGTAGTTCATAATTATTTTTACTAGCCGAGAATACATATCCGCGTAATGTTTCCTCTGCTGCGCTATCGCTAAAATAGCCATCACCGCCGATTGAGAGCGATTGAATTCCCGTTGATCCCAGTAAATTCTGCCATTGGCCGCCGCTCAAATCAGCACTCACTCTCAATTCATTATTGAAATTAAAGTTTGTATTTTTAAGCCCTCCAATTTCGCTGAATCCTTCTGTTGGGGTTGCTCCATCACCGATTTTTAGTACTACAGAATCACCATGTTGCAATAAATTGGACGCGCCCTCCTGTATTACAACAATAAAATCTATATTTCCCCGCCATGTTAGCCCATCTCTTATTTCTGTGACCTGGCTGTCTGAAAATTCGTTGCTAATGATGCTGCAGCCCGTTACTGCCGGGGTATTATCATTTAAAATCCTTTTGATTTCTGCTATAATTTCCATAACTTCTTTATTGCCACGGTCGCGGCTATAAGCAGTTAAACTAACATTGACCCTACTTATGGTTGCGCCTTTGGTTGAGTCGTCGCTGGATGACACATCGCCAATCACCACATACGGGAACGCCGTATCTTGCGGCACGTGGCTATAAATCCCCGTGATCATCGTAGCTAATGTCGCATCACCATTCAATTCAGAATATACTGCTTTTTGCAGCTCCCATATACAATTAGTTGTAGGCATAATTTTTCTCCTTTTTTTATCAGTGGTCAGTACTCTGAACTACACAGCACTTCCTTCATCGGCTATAATTTCCAGTAATTCATCTTTTTCGCCTAAATTAATAACGCTTCGGATATTGAAAACTCTGGTGCCGAATAAAATCCGCATTTTGGGTGTGATACCGCTTAAATAGCGTGTTGTGACCTTATATATAACCTTGTCTTCCAGCTGCCCTGCTTGCAATCTTTCCGCGCTGGTTCTTGAGCTTGCAAGTGGTTTTACTTCTGCCCAGACGGTGCTTACATTTGTCCAGGACAACGTATATCCACCGCCGGAATCTGCTGATTCTGATTCTGACTGGAAAGTAATTTTATGGCGGAACCGCCCTATTAAATCTTGTTTCATGCTGCCTCCTTGTTGCTATTTTAACGTTGCACTAGTATTTTATATTTATTTTGGAACTAGGAGTTCGAGGTAAAAAAAATTATAGCGTACACTTAGTACGTGAATTTTTTGAATCCGATGAATGACGAAGTTCCAGATTAAATAGGAAATACTACAAAGTTAAAGTTTTATATGGAGAATAGAGCGCAAGTGCTTGAGATGGCACGGCATTTTTGCCTGCGCGCCCATCATATATAGCCGCGATATGCGCTAACATTCCCTGTCTTATCGGTTCTGGAACGTTGCTTGCCGCGCTGCCATATCCTGTCACATAAGTTATCTCGATTCTATGACTCACCACATTCGCATCGAACATTAGATTGATATTTCCTGCGCTTAGATAATAAGTGTCGCTCGAGATAACAGTCGGTGTTTCATCGCGCGCGAATACTGTAACGCTAGTGATCGACTGTGCGGGTCCCATTGCCAATCTGACTTTGGATGGTGTGTATTCATCATATGACGTTTTCCAGCTTTGATTAATTAGTGACGAGCGCAAGAATCTTTCTGCCGCTTCACGCGCTGTTTCTATCAAATTTGTAATTAGCGTATCGTCATTATTGTCTGAAACTCGTAAATAATCCTTGACCTCCGTTAGGGTCAAAGGTTCGCTTGCGGGCGCGATGGTTCGTACTAAACTTGGTGTATTAGCCATTTTTTAGCTCCTTTTTATGTTGAAATATTTCTCTTGTTTTTTGGTAGGTTTTATTCCGAATCCGGCCGCGAAAAACGAGCGCGCCAGCCCTTCTCGGATGTCATAAATTTCGCCGCGCTGATACTGTTTAACTGTGAATCCATCTTCACTGCCTTTTCTTGTTTCGATCATTTTTACTAAGGTCATTTTGCCCTCCTAGCTATTTCTCACCTGCGAGCGCGCTATTGAACGTCCAATATCCGAAAAAGACTGGCTCAAAGATGGGTTGAAATCCGGGGTTCTGATCTTATCCTTGCCGGAATTAACGCCTATTCCGACATTGACTACTTCCTTTAATATTCCGCCCAGGACGCTCTCTCCGAATTTTTTATCCAGCTGACTATTTAAATCAAACCTCAAATCTCCAGCCAGTTTCTTTTGCTGCGCTTTGACGATTTTTTGGATAATTTTTCTGATATCCTCCAAATCACCTACAAGAATTTTATTAAAATCCTCGATAATCTGATTTTTGAGATCCTTGCCAATTGCTTCGAATTGCGCCTGAACTTCATCCGCCAACTCCATAATTTTTACCTGTTGTGGGTTTTTAATAACCATTTTTTACCTCATTAATTTTTTGTATAAATCTCTGTTTGATCCCATCTCCCTGCTTGGGGAGAGGGTTAGGGTGAGGGGTTATAAAATAAATACATATCTACTTACAACAGATACAACATTCGCCCCTAATACAATTTTCGATCGAATATCTTATCCAAAAAACCAATCATTAGTTGATTAAATCCTCAAAAAACCCTGCAAAACAAGACTTTTTGCCAAATTTATGTTACAATAAAAGGGTAGGAGCACATTATGACTCACGATGATAAATGTAAGAATTTGTTTAGATTTTTGGAGAAGAGTTACAAGGAAACAATAACTCTCCTAATTTTTTCGCGTGATTATTTCGAGAATAAGGGTCGCATTGATAAGCTGCAATTAAGCCGCGAGGACAGTATTGCCTACACTCTTGCAATGTCGACTGTTACCACTCAACTTACCAGTGTTCTGGGTTGGCTTTTGATGTGTAAGGCTGTTGAGCAGGGCGAATTAACACTCGAAGATATAAGGAGAGATGAATTTCGCATGGCTGAATTCGAAGCTGAATATAGCCATAACGATTCAATTTACGCCACGTTAAACGAGACAGTTCACCAGCTTCTGCAAAAAAGCTCTTTGCTTCATAGTCGTATAAAACGCATGGAAAACTCGATTATGTCCGACCTAGAAAAGAATATTACCTAGGTTTTGTTGTGAAATTTCCAGAGTGAGCCGAAAATGCTGGTTTTTGAGAACCGTATCGCAACGTACGTAAAAGTACTTGAGAAACAACAAGCGCAGAAAATCGGCATTTGCAGGCTACTATGGAAAAATTCACAACAGAACCTAACCTTCTCCCAAAGGGAGAAGGGATTTACCAACCATTTCCTTTAGGCCACAGGCATATCGCCCGCATTTCCTTTTACAGAAACAGCCGATAAAGTACCGCCTGAAGTAGTACTTGCCGATACGATAGAAATCCTGATATAGCGGCTATTGCCTATATATCCAAGCTTTTTAACTGTATTATCATCGGTTGCAGCAAAAACTGCAGCAGCTTCAGTTCCAAGTAAATCGGCATCGGCAACAGCGGCAGCATCGCTTAAGTTAGCAACAGCACCTTCTTCGATTAATGGCGTATAAGTACCATCGGTCAAAGTGCCTGATTGTATTATGAATTCAATCGAGCCGTAACCCTGCATATCAATAATATTACCGACAGTGGTAGTATTAGTCGAAATAGCAGTCGTATTCAAAGCCACTTCGGCTTTCACGTTATTATGTAAATCATTCATGATTTTCTCCTTTTTATAAAAATTAAAAGGAGAAAAAATCTCTCTATCAACGGGCAACTTACCAGTCATGAGGATAAAAAATCATCTATGTAATCGACTATACCTTTGATTGGATTATCAGAGTTTTTATGAATTTTTGACAACTCTTCATCGGGCAATTGTTCTTTTGCCTCATAAAGCACAGCATCTTTATCCATTCCGTCTATATAATCACTGAGTAGTTTATCCATGGCATCTCTTTCCTGCCAGGAAAACTCTCCGTCCGAATAAAACAAGACCCGCCCGATATTAATCAGGTTCATACGATCTTGTTTATTTGTGACAAGGGGGTATATTTCATCGAATTTCACCTCACCTGTTTCAAAATCATTATTAATAATTTTGCGTTGCTTTGGATTAAAAGCAACATTCTCAAAGTGAGATTCCAATAATTCTTTTTCTTCATCGGTAAATTTTCCGTCAATATAAGCGAATGCGACTAAACACCGCCACATTGCAAATGCGCTATCATTAACTGGTTTCATTCATAGCCTCTCTAACTAATTCCGTTAGAACAAGGTTATTTAAACTAGCCGGCCAAGTCAATAGTGCATTGAGAATTTTTCCTCCAACAGACAGTAAAGATGTTGATCAACAATAAAACAATGCTAATATAGTCCTGTCTTATGGGTAAACCATAAGACTCCTGCCAGGAATGGCGGGAATAGGTAAGGCTACTTAAGCCCGTTGTTCTTGTAAGTACAGGATTTCATTAACCCTTCTTAAGGAGGTTTTTTATGAAACCACTTCAAGATAAAACAGCGCGGCTACTAAAGATAGCCGCGCTGTTGGTGGAATTAGTCAGAAGAGTTCTCGAACTCATAGATTAGTTTCACTAAACACGAGGGGCAGTTAGGAAAATACTCCTTTTTGTCCCTTACCTACCATAATAGACTATATAAAGCCATTGATCAACATCTTTTTACCGGCAACCTAAGAACCTAATTTCATCAACTTGATAGCCTCGAAGTTAACCACATCACCGCCTACTCGTTTTGTTGAGTAGAACTTAACAAACGGTTTGTCAGTGAATGGGTCACGCAGCACGCGAACTCCGGTTCTATCCACGATTTGGTAAGCTGCTTTGAAGTCACCAACAGCGATAGACAAGCTGTCAGTTGCAGGAACTGGCATATCAGCCGCTTGCAACACAGGAACGCCCATAAGAGTGTCCGGTGCGCCAACAGCTAAGCCTGGATTCCATAGATACTGGTTAGTCGTATCTTTTAGCTGACGAATATCCTCAATCATACCTCTATTCATCAAGAAGCTTGCATTTACCGCATAATCTTCTTTCAATGAGTAATATAATTCGATGATTGTATCAGCAGTTGCAACTCCGTTAGAACCAGAAGCAACTTGTTCGATTTCACCCCAGCTAGTGCCTGAAGTATAAGTCAATATGCCCCTTGGTTTGCCCACACCGTCGCCTGAAACAAACGCTGTATTTTCTTTCTTGGAGAAAATATCAGAGATTTTTTCGGCCAGCCAAGCTTCGATATCAACTGATGAGTCATCAATTAATTTCTGTGTGGCTTTTGGTTGTGCATAAAGCTCATGAACTGGAATACTTTTCTTGGCCAAAGTCGGAGTTGCAGTATCAGATACCGCGCCGGACTCAGTAGTCCAACCAGCGACCGCCTCTGAATTATCCTGCAGAATTTCCAAAGCATCGGAAGAGATGGTTTGCACGTTTGCAACTTTTCTCATTGGTGATGTTTCAAAAATTGCTTTCACGATAGTTTCAGAGATTTGCGGAGAAACTAAATATCCGCCATCTGGGTCAGAAGCTGCAGAAAGTGCTTTAGTTTCCAAATTACACAAGTCACCTTCAACACCTTTTCTAAGGTAGTTGCAGAAAGCTTCTTTATGTGCGCTTACTGCTGAATCTTCAAATTTATAACCAGATACGCTACCAAAACTAGGGCGGCTAAGAGCTGCTTCCATTTTGTTTACACGCTCTTTATACTCATCCAATTTAGCATTAACACGGTTTAAATGTTGATCGGTTAAAGGGTCAGAAGCCCCTTTATTCTCAACTTCCTTAAGGCGTTGATCGTTTACTTTTTTAAATTGCTCCCATGCGGAACCTAATTGATCCACACGAGCTTTGACTTCAGTTATAGACATAACTTGCTCCTTTTAGGTTAAAAAATGAAAATGATGATTATTTTTTCCGTCATACTGCGGCTTGACCGCGGGATGACCCCACAACAAAAAAAGCCCGGCATCTCGCCAGACTTTTAAACATAACCACCATAAGAAAAACCCGCATCCCGCAGGGTAAAAAATTAAATAATTCTTCTGTATTCTACTTATCGCCGCCGATTTTTTCCAATTCATCATCTGCTATGAATCTCATTCCGCCTACGATATGAGTGACCTCACCTGCGTCATGGTCGCCAAATGGCAATAAAACCTGTCGGTATTTCAAAGCTTTTCCCTCTTTATTTTGAAAAGCATTTTCTTCGTACAAAGGCTCGCAACCATTGATAATATTGTTATATTTTTCATATACCGAATCGAGCATGCCAACTACAAGCTCTCGAACATATTTCCCGGAATTATTTTTTAGCCATTCATGGTCAAGATTTTTTCCAATATATTCATTATGAAAAACCGGATGAGTACCGCCCGTTAGATAGGTTACGGAAATTATAAAAACATTATCCCAGACGCTACCGAGTTTTTTTTTATCAAACTCATCGAATGGGGGGTATCTCCTATCACCCCTTACTTCTTCCCAATAATCTAACAATATATCCGTAAGTCTGTTTCTGGTTGACATAATTTCCTGAATTTAGCTGTTAATAATTTCGATCAATTTAGCTATTGACTCTTCCAGTTCAAAAAAGTCGTCCTGTAAAGACTCTTTAAAACCCTTTGCAACTATAGATTTAGAATGTGTACGTGAAAAACCACTCTTACGCAAGAATTTTTCGAATTCTCTTGTGCTTTTTGGCAATTTCCCTTTGACGTTGGTGACATTAGCGCCTTCATTTGCAGGGAATGTTACTAAACTAACTTCGAATAAATCAACTTCAGTGATGATACGAATCAAGCCTTCATCGTCGATATGCGCATCAACTACTGCATATCCGATGCTTAATCCCTTTAAAGCTCCAGATTTTAGCAATGAATAAGCTTCTTTGCCGCGTTGGACATCCAGCAATAACTTCCCTTCGACGAAAAGCCCGTACGAGTCCTCAATTATCTTTGTAAAACAACCTATTGGCTGGTCAACTTGATGTTGCCAAAGAAGTTTTACCCCATCTATTCTATCGTGAATACTGTTGGAAAAAGCTCCTTTTTTTATGACATCACGTTGGCTGTCAACCACATCAAAAACTGATGCATAACCTGAAAAAACTCCATCTTCTTCGAGTGCTTTCAGTGCGAAACTGATGTCCATTTGTTTGTTTTCAATTTGTTCAATCATATTTTTTCTCCGATACGTTTTGCTATGTAACAAAAAAGCAGCAAATACTTGCATTTGTTACATTTTTATGATATAATTAAAATGTTATTAATTTAGGAATAAGAAAATCATGGCTGTAGGCGACAAAACAACTCGTGTTGATCAATTAAAGAACAATGCATTAACGAACGGTGTTATAATAAGCGCCTTCGCTTCTGGCGTATTATCACCTGTATCCCATGCCCGCCTTAATAAATTCACGATTAATGAGCCGCTCAAAGAAACCCATAGCGCAAAAGCCCCAAGAAAACCTGCTAAACAAAGCCAGCTTAGAAAAAGCAGCACTGATTTGCTATATGCGGAAGATTTAGTATACATAATCGACGATTTACCGGCTAACCGAGAAGGTTTTGCACAAAACGAAGTTCATATCAGCCAGCTTTCCGGCGGCGATGAATATGAATCACTTCCTGCATTTAATGGAACCAAAGATCTACAATATACCATTGAAGATAAAGACATTATTGTAGGTCGAGGGCGGCAAATAAAGACTACAGAACCACATATATCCTTCTTGCCAGGCTTGTTCACGCCTTTATCAGGATTTCTATTACAAAGTGACTCTCGGCATTATTTCGATCAAATCGAAATTCTTGAGACTAACGCCAAAAAAGCAGATTCCCGTAAAGAATTTCAGGATAAAACAAAATTTTTCCAGGAAAAAATTGATGGAAAAAATAACGGCTCTCAGCGTGAAATATAAGGATTTTTATGGCTAAACCTAAAAAAGGATCAATATTAGGAAGATTTAAAAATGCTTTGAGCAGATCAGGCTCCGCCAAAGACCTTGACTATGATCCAGCAGATAAAGAAAACCAACCGCAAAACGCTCCTATACCAAAACAACCAAACTCTTTTGCCGCTGCTAAACCACCAGTACAGGATCATTCAAATGAATATGCTCCAATTAAATTATCTGACGCACAAAGAGAATATCTTGCTGAAATCCCTGCTGAGGATTTGCAGCATTTTAATTTTAACCAGGAACAAACTAGCAGTGTCGAATCCACTCCACTGAGCGAATCAGCTCCTCCAAGTGCAGCGGACAACCCATCAATCCAGGATGTAGGCCGCAGAAAAACCTCAACTCTATCAGACAGTCAACTAGGATCAATATCTGGCGCAAGATATTTTAACCAACATTCCACTGAATCTGATATGGATATTCAAGAATCCACTTCGGAAGGAAGCTATGTAGGTATTGACGAGCTTGTGGAAAATAACCAGACAAACTATATCACTCCGAATCAAGCCCTGGAAGGACAAGAAAATATATATGATTACACCCAAGACAGACTTCCACCTGAGAATTCACCATATGACCGCATAGTAACTCCCGCAGACGAAGAAGAAGTAAATTATGTTGGTATTGACTCACTACAACCAGCTGAAGAAATATACATGGATCTGGACGAGCTAGCAGCTCAAAATGAGCCATATGATGAGCTTATAAAAAACCCTCAAGAATCACAAGAAGGCATATACGCCAATGTATTCGCCGATCATCCTGATGCAGAAAATCTAGGCACTTCCGTTGATGAAAATAACGCTATACCAAGGCTAGGAAAACGTGCGGATTCCGAAGAGCCTACATATGCTTCCATCACGCCTTTAGCATCAGAAGAGCCCAGGCATCATATCGGTACCAGTCGCCGTCATAATCGCGGCAAAGTTGGTAATAAGAATAAAGATATAAATGATAACGAACATAATGCATCTTTATTTACAACCAAGGCTCTAGAAGCAGCCGAGGAACCAAAACACAGAGGTTGGTACCGCAATGGCCGCAAACATCTCCACATAGAAGGCCAGCCGTCACGAAAAGAACAAAAACAAGATGCAAGGGTTCAAGCCAACGAGCTATCAATCCTTGTGGAGGGGTTAAACAAAGAGCCACAGCCCCGCGAACACCGTCATAAACACCGTCGTAATCACCATAGCGCTGAAACAAGTGCGCCTGATGCTACTCCAGAAATAAGCTCGGAAAAAGACAGCGGCTTCATGAGATAATGTTTTATAAATTCAATCTAAATCCCGACAGCCCGTCTTTTCTCCTCATCACTCAAGAAATCCGCATCTTTCACGCGTTTCCACACTGCTTCACGTCTTGGTGCCAGCGCGCTTATATCGTCTAATCTATGTGACAACCGTAAATTTCCTCCGAAATCATCTACCAGCCAGCCATTCAGCGCCCCTGCCATTGAATTAATCATCGGCATAATCGTTTGTTCCCAAAGTGACAATCTCGCTTCAGCCATATTGCTATAGGTATTATCGCCTGGAATCCCCAGTAACTGCGGTGGCACCCCAAATGCCAGCGCGATATCCCGCGCCGAGCTGTTTTTCGAGTTGATGAAATCCATATCTTTTGGCGACAGACTCATTTCTTTCCAGTCCAAACCGCCTTCTAGCAGAATAGGACGGCCAGCATTTGCAGGTCCGCTATGTGTATCATCAAGCTGTTCTTTAATTCTATTATATTGGCTTTCATCTAAGAATCCTCCTTCCCCATTTTCTCCACCTTTAACTATCAATGCGCCGCTTGGGCGCGCACCATTTTGCAAAAGCGCTTGATTCCATTGACCGGCTTGATTATGCTGATCTATTGAGTAAGCCGCGGCTTCAATCGCCGACAGCCCATACCAATCATCAAGCGGGTGGAAGCTTTTTATATGCAAAATATCCGACTTTCCTGTGATGCGATCCACTCTGAAATCTCGGTGTTTTTCACCTACTGTGTAACGATACCCTTCCGGCACACACCCTTTTCCGGCTATTACCGCAATTCGATCCGGACGCAGCGCAAATAACTCCATCGGCACTTCGCCATCGGGCTTAATCGCCTGTATATACCCATTTCCGCTGATTAACTTATTTGAGTAAATCGCTTCAAAAAATTCTGCCCCTGAGCTGCAAGGATTTGGATTATTCAGCAAATTCAAAACCGGATGTTCCGCCACCTGTTGTCTGAAACCGCCCTCTATCCTATGCAAAGCCCATGGCACCGACGCCGCCCCCGATGCAATCATATTAATACATCTATGCGCTATCACATTTTTAATATAGCCTTCATCGGAAAATTTGCTATATTCTCGTCCGCTCCAGACCGGTTTTCCTGGAGTATTTACATAAGTATGATACCCCGTACCAAATAAAGGATGAGATTTTTTTGCTATATGTCGTTTTTTATTGGAAAAAAATTCGAACAAACTCCTTTGAGATGCATTATTTTTTCTATGTTTTTTCATGGCAAATACCTAATTTAGTTGTTAAAAACCCGGTTTTATTGGTTAATTTTTTAATATACGGCTTGACTTATCGTTCTATTCTTGTTACAATGCTTCAAAAATAAGAAGGTTAAATATTATGAGCAAAGGAACCGACGGATATACAGAAGTTGCAGAAGTAGAAACAGGCCCGTTTAGTGATACTGACGATGGTTATTCAGGGTATGATCTTTCATCTACTGACACATCTACATCTTCAGGGTCAGATGATCGCCTCAAACATTATAACGTAAGAGATCCATCACCTGAAATGCGACAAGAGCAATTATTTCGTGCATTTATAGATATGCGTTCATCTGTTTTAAGATGGACATTATCCGAAAAAATCCCAGCTATCAAAGACAAAGAGCTTGAAACTCTTATTGATCTGGCAGAGACTGATACGACAGAGCAGTCCAGCCAGCGTAAAATGCTGCCACATTATATTGATAAATACGTTTCCCCCAGTGAGTTAGGCGGAAGGACTAATATCTTGCGCGATACGGCAGGCAGTAAGCATCCGGCGAGTGCGGAAAATTTCCAGAAAAAACTATCAATTATTAATATGGAAGCTGCTAGAAACGCTATTCTAAAAGAATATACAGGTGGCAAAGAAGAAAGAGTGGCCAGTCTTTTACAGGCTGAAAACTACTTTGCTATTCATCACATGCTATTTCATAATATTGCCCCCACAATTGCTGGAAAAACCCGTAATTTTGACGTAAAAAGATCTACTGTTGAATTTGCTAGTTTCGGTATAGAAGAAAGGCTGCAAGTTGTTTTTGATGCTATGAAAGACGATAAAGCCCTGAACCAAGAAGGGGTTTCAAAAGAGACTTTTTTCACTCGTTTAGCTGTTTATGACACGCTGGTTTATCTGGTTCACCCTGCGATCAATGGTAATACGCGTACGAAAGACGTTTTAATGGATAGTTTTTGTAATATCCATGGTTTTGAATATCCGATAAACTTCTTACAATCTAAATCTTATAAAATTGCTCATAATAACACATCACATGATGCTATGGATATTGCCGCTATTTTTATGCCGGGAACATACGATCACACTGCCGAAGAACTAAGTAATGTGCTTAATAAGCCTTCAATGTTAGAAGCTCTTGAAGATAAACTAAGTACAAATTATGCACAGTTATTAATAAATGGCAGGTCTGAAATTGCGGCTATGGATAAGAAGACCACGATAGAAGGACTTCGCAAACCAATTACTACTGTACCAGGTAAAAATACACCATTATCGAGTTCATCACCATCTACTACGAAACAATCTCGTTGCCTCGAGGATATAACAAGTCCTAGAGCAAAGTCGGGTTTACGTGATAGTTGTGATAAATGGGGGCTTACAATTTCTCCGCAGAAAACATCATCCAAAAGCCCGAGCCCTGAGCCCAGACTTTCACCATCTCCAGTTACTGTCAGAAAAAAATTATTTACATCAACAGCTGATCTTGCGAAAACGCATTCTGATGCTGTAAAAAAAGGCCGTTCCAACAGCGCTAATGACAAATTTATGTCGCTATAGATGCCCTCGCCCACTTATCGCATCCTACAATTACCAATATACTCTCCTAAAAACTCCTATGTAACCCCCTTGGGTAAAAAAAACTTGTCTCCGAAAACCCATGGTGACCGCGGCTTTTATCGCTATGCAACCTTTAGATGAAAAAAAACTTTAATTTTTTAATTTATTGTATTATACTTAAACATGTTAAAATATTAATTATTTAGAGCAGGTAGTTTTAATGACGGATATAATATTTCTTACACGCAACAAATGTGTAATATTAATTCCTTATAATAAAAATCATAAAGTAGTGGGGAACATATAATGCAAGCGAGTAAAAATATGGCTTTACAGGATAAAATTAGTTCTTTACGTAATCGAATTGCTCATAAAAGAGCTGGGGCTAAAAATGTTTTCCCGCTGAATAATTTAGACCTTGGTGGCAGGATAAAAGAGCAAATCTGCCAGGTGAAGGATTTATTTTGTAGCGATATATCGCTTGAATTAGGCGGCAACACTTCGGAAATTACCATTGAGGACATCTTTGATGCGCTTGAAACTCTTACCGCGCCAAAGAACGGCAAAGCAATATTATGCCCCAAAAACATGCGTGAAAGTCTGCGGGCTATTATAGCTAGTAGATTAAAAACATGTCACAGTAAAATCCCTCTAAAGCTACGCAGGGTGGCCATAGCCGAAGACTTCATTATCTTGCTTGAGTCCAATTTTTCTTATGTTTCCAGGCGTAAAGGCGGGGCCACTAAATTATTTGAAGACGCCCTTGATCTTGCTGAAAAAAACATCTCCCCTATTGGTATTAGACCTCTTTCATAACTCGCTTATGCAAAGAAATACAAGGAACTCCCACGCGGAGAACCGTAAGCGTACGTATAGAGCATGGGCGTGACGAAGTAGTTCGAAGCAGAAGTAGAGTTATGAAGGAGGTCTATTCAATAAATTATATCCGCCGCATCTGTGGTGAATATTTTTTCTTATTCCTAACCCAATTTAAAAACTGGCTGGTTGAATCGACCATATCATCATGTGCGCTATTTGGAAATCCCAGCATTTGTGCTTCATAATCCCCTAGCCAACTCGCTCTTTTTGGTAAAAACACCTTGCCCGCCTCAATTAGAGCCGTCACCGCCGCGAAGCGTGAAGCCTTATCTTGCGTCGGGTTTATTGCAATTAGCGGCAATTTGGTTTCCCGCCTTAAATCCTGTAACAACGACTGCCCGCTGGCCTTATCCTCCACCAATATCACCTCCGGCTCGAACTCATCTGCCAACCTAATCACTGCTTTTTTTAGCGCTGGATATTCCATTTTTTTCTGCAAAACATCCAGTAAATAGTAACCATCCTCCGCCTCCTTCCATGTTGTACAAACGCTATAATCATTAGCCTTTCCCGCCTTAATTGCCGTGTCCCAGCTTTGTATTATCTTATCCATATTATTCCCTCTCCCTGTTTGGGGAGAGGATTGGGGTGAGGGGTTAAAACTAAAATCCACTTCTAAATCAAACCTCCCAAACCACTCCAGTTCAACCATGCCCCCTTCTTGTGCCACTGGATTTTGCATATATTGCGCGGCGAATGCATAACTACCCAAATCCAGTTTCACCTGTTCGATTTCTGCCTGCCCTTCCCGTTCTTCATGCAACAATTTCCCGTCCGAAACTATCGGCAAGCACAAATGCTCCCAGCCGCCTTTTTCCAGCAGATGCCCCGTTAAATCATTTACATGAAGTCGTTGCATAACCACCACCACCGCGCCATTTTTCTTATCATTCAGACGACTCATAAATGTCTGGTCGAACCAGTCCAGCGCGGCCTGCCTTTGCACATCACTTGCCGCCTGAAGCGGGTTATGCGCATCATCAACGATCAGGAAGTCTCCGCCCTCACCTGTTGCTGTTCCGCCCACGGATGTTGCAAATCGAAATCCCCGCTCTGTTGTAACAAATTTAAACTTTTCATTCTGATCTCCGACAATTCTCGTCTCCTCGAAAAGCGCTCTATACCAGTCAGATTCCATTACCAGCCTTGTATCCAGCGAGTGTTTCAAACTCAAAATCTGGCTGTAGCTTGCCACCATAATTCGTCTTGCCGGATTATTTCCCAACAGCCATGCCGGCCATGCCACGCTTACACAAACCGATTTCAAATATCGAGGTGGCACATTGATAATCAGCCGCTTTATCTTGCCAGCCGTAACATCCTCCAATTTTGAAGCAATCAGGTCAATATGCCAGTTATCCAGATATTCGGCGCCGGGATTTACCGTTGCGAACGTTCGGGCGATAAAACTTTCCAGATTATCCCTGATTAGCGCGCAGAACATGGATTCATCATCTTTTTTCATGATGTCCTCCTTGTTATTGCAGCAAATTTATTACGCAAGCACCACCAGCCACCACCAGAATGGATGAATCTCTTATACTTCTATTAGACCTCCACCAAAACTCGATTTGGCCGAGGGATTTATAGGCGTCGGGTTCTAAAAAGGCGGAGCGTACTTAAGTACGTGAGCATTTTTTAGGTTCCGACAACGACGAAATCACCAGCCAAATCGAGTTTCGGTGGAGGTCTATTCTTTATCAAGGAAAATAAACATACGGCAGGAAACCGTATTATCCGTCAGCAGATAAACCCCGCCGCTTCCTGTATAATTGGGATTTACGCATTTGGTATTATCCCCCGCTACCGAGCCGCCCCGAAGAGCCACCACGTCACCGGTTGAAGCACTTCCGGTTCCTGAGGCCCCATCATCAATTTTTGTATCAATGATATGCGCGTCTTGCGGAGTCAAAACCCCTTCCCAGTCAGTAACTGTATTTGAATTAACATAGGCCAGCGTATTTCCATATGCATCAAAGAAATCACTTGCATAAACCAGAATATAATTACCTCTTTTATTTGCCCCGCTTGCCGGCGAATTAACCCCTTTTGTTATATTAGGCGTTCCTGCATCAAGCCCGGTATAATAGCCATCGATCATATTTGCCCGAGATAAATGTTTCCAGGCTTGATAGCGTTCGGGCCATGCGCCTATTTGTTCATTACCATCACCATCGCTAACGCCCTTTGGGTTAGTCCCCGCATTATAAGCACCCCAAAAGCTGGTTGCATTATCCATGTCGCCCGGCCATGCATCATATTTCAGCCTAAAATCCTCAACTGCTTCCTTATAGCCAGATATTTCCGAAATGACTTTGGTCAAACGCGCATTATCCATTAGATGCATTCCACTTGTTATCGCGCCGATAATCAGCCCTGCGATAACCAACGATATCGCCAATTCTACTAATGAAAATCCGCTTTGTTTATTCATTTTTTAATCCTTTCTCAGGGAGGTGACAAGCACCATCCTTCTAACACTGACCCTAAACTTTTACGAGACCGACGGACAACAACGTAATAGCTATATTAACTCACCAAGGTTGCATTTTAATATAGTTAGTACTAGGCGTCCGAGGCAAGTAAAATTTTAACGTACACTTAAGTACGTGAATTTTACGAGACCGACGGACAACAACGTAATAGCTATACCAACCCGCCAAGGTTACCTTTTAATATAGTTAGTACTAGGCGTCCGAGGCGAATAAAATTTTAACGTACACTTAAGTACGTGAATTTTACGAGACCGACGGACAACAACGTAATAGCTATATTAAAATGTAACCTAGTCGATTTCGCGCACTCCTTTCTTAGTCCTCATTATTTCTACATTTTGTCTTAGGATATCGATTACTGCTTTTGGACTTTTGATTGCGTGCAGCACTACCAGTGGTGTTGATTTATCTGATGTATCTAAAATAATATTGCCACAGCTAAACATTCGCAGTGCGAATGGTTCATTGAAAGTTATATCCTTTACTCTATACAGCTCCAAAACGTCTGTATTTTTTGATAGAACTCCAACTTCTTCCGTTAGTCGTTCGGTAGTGATCGTGTATTTATGCATTTTAACTTTGATCCAGACTGAAAAAGCCCAAATTATCGGCACAAAAAACAATATTTTTGAGGCCAGCATATAATACATTTTAAATTCTGAATATTGTGCGGCAAGGAAGGTCTTATAGATGGCCGGAGCAGACAATACTATTACAAACAGTATTGCACAAACTATAAATGTATTGTAATTTATGACTTGTGATGGGCCGCCTAGATAGACTGTTTTTTCTTGTTGCACAGGAGCCGATTGCTTCGGTTGCCGGGGCGTAGCTTGTTGATTTTCCGGCGGTTTTTCTGCTTGTCTTTCTGGTTCCATATATCCTCACTTACCTAACGAGATTGAGCTTCACTCTAGATTAAGAAAAAGCTTTTAACAAGCTTTGATTTTACTTCTTTTATAGGTTCTGTTGTAATTTGGAAAACACTATGAAGCTTTTCCGAATTTTTTTACGTACCTTCTGATTATTTCTTTGTCTGTTGAGTCAAGAATCCTACCTTTTTTCTTTATACTTAATGTTTTAGTAGAGCTTTTCTCATTAAGCTGCTGTTCAATAGTAATAATTTTAAGCAACAGCCCTGTTAATTTATTTAGGGATGATACCACATTTTCTTTTTCTCCCCAGATATACTTCCATTCAATTGACTCATTTTCGTCATACTCATTTTTATTTAGTACCTTATCTAGCTGATTTATAAGGTTAGTTATGAAAAGTCTATTTTCTTCAAGGCTTTTCATATGTTGTTGCGTTAGACTCTTTTTTCCGGCCATCCTCCCCCCCCCTATTACTCTCCATCCTATAATTACCATTATAAACGAAGAAAAACCCTTATGTAAGCCCAGAAAGCAAGTTTTTTATACAAAAAATTATACTTAAATAACAGGATGTTAAAAGGAAGACTTAAATTATTTTATAAAATATTAAAAAAATATTTGCATATTACTCAAATAGACACCTATACTTGCAATCCTAACTAGAAATGCAACTATTAATAGGGTATTGTTATGCCGAATAATTACGATTTGAAAGAAAAAAAATCTACCAGCGATGAAGACAGGTTTGACTATAATGCTCGAGATTGTATATCCGAACGTGCGTTATGGCAGTCGGTTATTATGCAGGCTATATTGGATATTAGTAAAGAGCCGATTGATGCGCGACAAAAGTCTGAACGTCTAAAAACGATTGCCTGGTTTTCACCTAAAAATCAAGACTTTATGCTGGTTTGTTCATTCGCTGACTTAGATTCTAAGATGGTTTTGCGTGGGCATTATCGGGCTTTAAAAATTTATGAGGCAAACAGGAAAAACAAGCGCAAAGTAAAGCATCGCGGGGCTACAAAGAATAAGGCGGAGAAGGTATCTGAGCAATGTTCAGATTTAAAAAAAATGTTGAAATTGTAAAAAGGGTTCTAAAATGGCAAAACGTGGAAGGCCTAAAATAATACGTGAAAAAACTGATCATGGCACCAAGGAGCTTCAAATGCGCAGGGTCAAAGATTCTACTATTGAGCCGCTTGATTTATGCTTAAAGCGCGAGCTTATTGATGTTTATCAGCATGAGGCCGGGCTTCGTTTGCGTTGGCTTTATACGCTTCGTTTTGGTTCGCCTGATGTTGGTGCGTATCAGTTTGACAGGGCCGGGCGCGATTGTATGCGTCAAGATAATGAGGCTTGGATTTTTGCACGTTATAATGAATATGAGATCGCTATAAGTGATTTAGAAAGGATCGGTGCCAGAAAAATTATCTGCAATCTATGTATTTTTAATATACGTCCAGCGTTTTTAATGCCTTACAAAAAGAGTCTTAATCAATATGCGGCTCATAATATTAACCGTAATCTTATAAAATTTCAGGAGGGGCTTGATATTCTGGCTGATTCTCTTGGTAAGAAAAACGTTCAACGCGAGCCGGGTATTATTAGCTGATTTTGTTAAAAAGCCCCGACAACATAGATGCTTGTGCTATTTGGCGTATCTATATCTTTGTTTCGGTTTCCTACGGCTTGTACATTAATTTTTACACTTTCCAGGCCGGATTGGATCATATGCGATCGGATATTTATTGCACGTTGCAGCGAAATTCTTCTTGCGGAGCTTGCCTGGCCTTCAATTCCCTCGGCATGACTGATGATTCTGATCTGGCTATTTTTATTTTTAACTTTTTGGACTAATTCTGCTATTCGATCTTTATCGAAATCAGAAATTTCAATTTGTTGAGAGTCGGCGAAACTAACACTTAGAAAATCCGCATTGCTTTTTTTGATATCAACTTTATTCTTAACGATCATTTCTCTTGGTTTTTTAGAGCTACTGGGTATTTCAACCACCGTCTTTACCGGTTCGGCAATCGCCATATTAATTTTGGGGAAGAGCGGTTTTTCTGTCTTTTTTACGGATTTTTTGGACTCACTAATTTTTGCTACATCAATTTTTCTTTTATTAAATTCGACAATATTTTTAAGTAAATTGGTAGGCTTTGTCGGCATATTTTCTTGAATTTTAGGTATATCAACTTCAGAAACATTTGCTATTTCAACCGGTTTTTCAGAATTTTCTTGAGTCTCTTTTGCTGTATTTACAACTTTCCTTTCCTCTGCAATATCCAGAAGATCATCAATTCCTGCGCTAGCACTTAGTTCTATTACCTCTCGTTTTGCCAATTTTTTAGGGCTACCAGGATTTTTTGTCTCAGCGCCAAATTTTGGAATCATATCAATGAATGAGGCCAGAAAACCCCTTTCCTGCTTTGTAATTTTTGCGGTTTCTTTCAATAAATTTTGCTTCTTCACCTTTATGACGGGAATTTTTTGATTTTGTGCTATTTTAGCTTGCACCTTCTCAACATCTTGTTTTGCCTGCTTTTTTTCTGCTTTTTGGCGAGCGGCATCTAATATATTTTTCCATTCGACCTCACTTACTACAAAGTTTTTTCCCTCTTGTGGAAGCTCTATTATCTCTTCCATGTACGTATTTTTTGGTTGCACATTAACGATACTAGCTATTTTTGTTACATTCGGAATGGCTGGTTCGGGTATGTTTTTTGTCAGCAAATCCTTTATTTTACCGATGCTATCTTTAGGTTTTTCTATTTCAACTATGTCTTTTAAAATCGGGTCTGATTTTATGGCTATTTCTTGCGGTGTTAAAATTTTAGGCCGAAAAGTCGGTATCGGCAACGTAAGTGAGGCGATGTCATCGATTCTATTCGGTAAAATTATTTGAACATTTTCAAAGAAACGCACCTTTTCTTGCTGAATTTTACGCTTTGATTCGGCACGTAATACCGGCGGAAGCAGCAATTTTTTTTCAGATTTTTTTGCTACCGAGTCACCAATTTTCTCCGGCAAATTTTTTAACTCATCTTCTATTTCTTTATCTGTATTTAGTTCCGATAAAAACGGTATTTTTTGTATGAAAGATGACAGGAACCCTTCTTCTTTTTCTGGATTTTGAGGGGTCCTAGATACGGCTACATCCTGCTTTTTTACAGGCGAAACAAGCTTATCCGCGGCTTTGGCCACCGGCTTACTTTCTATAACTGCTGCAGCTTTGGCCAGTTTTTCTTCCTTTTTTGGTTTGGCAACAACTTTTTTTATCTTAACTTCTACAGGTTTTTTTGGCTCCAAAACGACCTTTTCTTCCCGAATCACCTGCGGTTTTTTCCGATATACCACAGTTCTGGATTTCTGCGACGGTTTTTTCTCTTCAATCTCAGCGATAATAATTCTTTTCACGGCAGGTGATTTTTTCTTAGGTTTTTTCGCAATTTTCTTAGCTTCTAACTGTTCTGGCAATTTTTTGGCAGCTTTCTTAACGGGGGTGGGAGCTACCAACTCGCTCTCCACTGGCGGATAGACTGCTAAAATCTCTTCCTCAGCGCCGTCCTCCTCAACTATTTCAGCCTTCTCCTCAACTACCGGCTCCTTATAAATCGAAAATTCTTCACTTTGGCGCAGCGAATCCAGCACTTCGAAATTAATTTCAATTGACGGAAGTTTTTGTCGATGAAGGCTTCTGGCATTTGCGTCACTGGCCGCCAGCACAAAAGATCCCAATACCACCGTTGTGATAGCGGTTTTTGAGTATAGACTCATCTTTTGCTTTTTAAAAACCATGCAGCGCGCCTTGAATAAGTTCCCACAAGAGGTCAGTTATACACCCATCGAATCGCCATTACAAGAACGAGATTATCTTTTCCACAATTTTTTCTTGGTTATCAGTTGTCAGAGTTCAAAGTGCATAAGTCTATCGCCGGAAGGAGTGTCTGCTCACTCCTGCAAGACGCAGCAATTTACCCATTCACAAAAAGTATTTTTTACAGCACTAATACCCGTCATTAGTTAGTATTTATGCAGGAAATTTATATATTTATCTCCGTGGTTTCGCGCTCGACTGCTGTTCATTACCTCTAGCTAACTCTTGCTCTTGCCATTTAGAATCGGACCCTTCACTTTCAATACTAGGCTCTTCATTTCGGGACCTTTTAAGTTTTAATACCTTAAAACCTGTTATGTCTACTTTCGGTTTCAGGCCTACCCGCTCCTCTCGCCTTATATTTTCCTGTTGCTTTTTCCATTCAATATTGGCTGGTTAACTTTCGAGTTCTTTTGCCGCGGCTAAGATCTCACCCCTTAACTCCAGGTACCGTAAAGCACTACTTACATGATTCTGACCTTGACCTGTTTTCTTACCTTTACTCATGATACCCCTATGCCACCACCCAGTGATAGACTATTAATTAACAGGACTATATTTATACAACTACTATGGGAAAAGGCAAGGCAAAATTTTCCCGATGCCAGGACTGCCCCACCGGAAGAGGTAAAATCCATTATTGCAACCCTTCCTTTAATCCAAAGCTCCCCCCTAAAACGCCTCTTCCTTCATAGCCATCACTGGTTTTGCGCCATTGACTATTGAGGCCAGCAGCCCATAACTGTGCGGCAAAATCTTTTGCATATAGAACCGTGCCGTTGCAAGTTTTGCCTCATAAAATTCTTTTTCCGATGTATCCTGCGCCAGTTTTTTCAGCGATATTTCAGCCATTTGCGCCCAGATATAAGCGAAGACCACCAGTGCCATCAGGCGCAGATATTCCGACGAACCCGCTGCCGCTTCCTCCGGGTTGCCCATGCCATTTGCGGCTATCCAAAGTGACGCCTGCTGCCCTGTTCCCAGAGCTTGATGCAGTGCTTTAGTAAACTCCGCCATCTCTTTGTTTTCTTTATGTTTTTCGACGAATTCTGCGGCCGGATGGAAGAACGCCCTTAGATACCTCCCCGTATGTTTCGGCAATTTTCTTCCCACCAAATCCAGCGCTTGTATACCATTTGCTCCTTCATAAATCTGTGCTATTCGCGCATCACGCGAGTATTGTTCCATACCATATTCTTTTATATAGCCATGTCCGCCGAAAATCTGCATACCCAGATTTGTCGATTCAAACCCGGCATCAGTCAAGTAACTCTTCAAAATTGGAGTAATCATTTGTACAAAGTCATCGGCGTCCTGTCGTTCCTGTTCATCGGGGTGCTTTTTACTCACATCGATTTTCAGTGCCGTTAAAGTTGCAAGTGCGCGCGCGCCCTCGTTAAAACTTCTCATCGTCAGCAGCATGCGTCTGATATCCGGGTGCACAACCAGCGGATCCGCTGCTTTATCGGGGTATTTTGCGCCTTTTAGCCCCCTGCCCTGTAAACGCTCCTTCGCATATTCAGCTGCATTTTGATACGAAACCTCCGACAGCCCCAGTCCCTGCACGCCCACATATAGCCTCGCTTCATTCATCATTGTGAACATTGCGCGCAGACCTTTATGCGCCTCGCCTAGCAGGTAACCGATTGAATTATCATAATTCATTACGCATGTTGGTGACGCATGAATTCCCATTTTATGCTCGATTGAGCCGCAAGTGACGTTATTCGCCTCTCCCAAACTTCCGTCATCATTTACCATAATTTTTGGTACTACAAACAGGCTAATTCCTTTGATTCCGTCCGGTGCGTCCGGTAATTTTGCCAGCACCAGATGGATAATATTTTCGGTCAGATCCTGATCGCCCGCTGAGATAAATATTTTCGAGCCATTTATCTTATAAACCCCTTTGCCATGTGGGGTTGCGGTGGTTCTAACCAGTCCCAAATCCGTCCCACATTGTGGTTCGGTCAGGCACATTACACCTGTCCAGGTTCCGTCGACCATTTTTGGTAGATATTTCTTCTTTAATTTCTCTGTTCCGTGCATGTGGATTGCGTTATAGGCTCCATGTGTCAGGCCTGGTGTTATGCCAAATGACAAATTAGCGGAGCAAATCATTTCGCTGATTGCCATATTCATCACGTCCGGCAATCCCTGTCCGCCATATTTTTTGTCACATGTAAGCGCCGTCCAGCCACTTTGTGTATAGGTTTCATAAGCTTCTTTAAACCCCTGAGGAACCTTAACATTTCCATTTTTAAACTCAACCCCTTCTGTGTCACCAGATTGGTTTAATGGAAATAAAACTTCTTCACATAATTTTGCCCCCTCGCTTAGAAGAGCGCTGATCAAATCATTATCCACCTCTTCAAAACCCTCTAAATCCTTATATTTTTCGATGTTCAGAAACTCTTTCAGAACAAACTCAAAATCACGAATTGGCGCACGATATTGCGGCATTTTTTACTCCTCAATCATAAATTTTAGACTCGTAATAATCGGAAAATGATCCGATCCCATCGCCGGTCCCGTTTCTTTTTTCTCAACTTTTATTGAATCGGAAATTAAAATATTATCTATTGCTATTCCGAATGGTTCTGGTACAAATCGTGGCCATGTACTTATTAAACCAACACCTTCATTACTATCTCTAAGCCCCGATTTTTTAACCATTTTTTTAAACCAAGGTGAAAATCTTGTTGTATTAAAATCAGCTACTATCATTTTATATTTTGCACTTTCCATTGCCATATTTTTTGCGGCTGACATTAAAATATTATTTCTACGCATTGCATAATTTGGCAAAATCGGCGGTGGTGGATGGATGCCATACAACACAAATGGAACCTCATAACCTGTTGTTTCTCCGCGCATTACTACCATTGGAACCTTGTCTTCACCAATGTTTTTTATCTCCAATTCATCTATATATAGTCGGCTGAAAACCGCCATTGACCTATCGCCTCGCAGTTCCTTTTTAATATGATACGGGTAGGCCCACCTTATCCTTTTTAAAGCCTCATCCCAACGCTCTGTAACCTCCAAAAGCACAACAATATCAACATCTTCGCTCATGGATATAATCCATCGCGTCATCTGTTCGACATTCTTATTTCCCCTATGAACATTATATTGTAACACATTCACACTATCATAACGCTCGAACTCAGCAATCTCTCCCAAATTTTTATTGAACATTGGAGCCATTTTATAAGCCTGTCCGGCAAAAATTGCCAACGCCACCACTGCCCAAACACGCCTCTTACTTATCAATAAAGTTACAAATAATAGCAAGGAAGCCAGCGCGTACTGTGGAACAAAATGACTGAACAGCTCAAAAAACCAATAAAAATCAGCGAGTAACGAACAGATCACCGCGACCAGCAACAAAGCAGTCAAACCGACAAATAATCTCGGCAATTTTGGTCTATTCTTCTTTCTTATCGCCATTTTTTACCTTTTTCTTAAAAATCCAGCCGAGGATCCGCCCCCCCTTTCTGGCACCAAACACCGCTAACAAAGCATTTTAGCAATAAACTTATAACATACCTTTCTTAATTCCGCAGCGGCTTTCCGGTTTCAAGCATATGCTCCAACCGGCTCAAAGTTCCTTTATTTCTGACTAATTCCATAAATACGTCCAGTTCCAAATCGAGCAAATCCTGTTCTGATAATTCCTTTGTTATATCAGTTTTTCCGCCGCTCAGAACCTTGGCCACGGCTTTCGAAACCACCTCATCATATGCCGTCGCTTTGCCATTTTTAACAAAGCTATTGATGGCCATATATAGCGCAGTTCGCGCAGTTTTCCCAGGCAGACTAATCGTCGGAGACACCGGCGATTCGTAGTTTTTGGACAGCTCCAGACATTTTGCTTTCGCATCACTTAAAAGACGTTTTCGGTTCATTGTTATGCTGTCTTTATCCTCTAAAATCAGCATAGATTGTGCCTGATGGGCAGACTTCGCCACCTTCGCCGTTGCAATATTTTCAAATGCGGTGGAAATTGCTGGCATCGTATTAAGTGTTTTGATCGGGCTTAACATACTGAACATCCGCCCTAATTTAGCTGCGGCACTTTGATCCTTCCGGCGCTTTTCGATATTGCGCAGCAACATCTCTTTACACCCGCCCCAGCCCGGAACAATTCCTACGCCGACCTCTACAAGCCCCGTGTATGTTTCGATATGAGCTTGTACTGCGTCTGAATGCATCAAAATCTCGCAGCCACCGCCCAGCGCCATACCGCTCACCGCAGTAACTACCGGGAAAGGCGCGTATTTCAGAGCCATGTAAGTGTCTTGCCCCTGTTTTATAATTTCTCGGATTTGCTTATAGGCCGCCACGTTTGCTGCGAAAAGCAAGATGCCAATATTTGCGCCGACACAGAAATTATCGCTATCATTCCCGATCACTAATCCCTTATATTCCCGCGTGACCAGCTCGATTGATTTCATCATCATCTCTAAAATCATCGGATCAACGCTGTTCATTTTTGAGGTATATTCAAGACAAACTATACCATCACCAATGTCCCAAAGCGATGCTGACGGATTCTTTAAAATTGGCTTTTTTCCCATTTTTTTATCGGCCAGCATCCATGCATTTGCATCGATTTTTACATCTTTATACTCACCTTTTGCGCTTAAATAAGAACGTTTTGTCTCCTCTGCTTTATAAAATGGATTATCGCCCGCATTGGTTAATATTTCCGGGACTTTTTTACCCTCCGTCTCCAGTTGCGTCGCCAGCCATTTTGGCCCGGCCATATCATCCGCGCCGAGCCGATCAATTAGCTCGAAAGGCCCGTATTTCCAGTTATATCCCAGTCGCATAGCTTCATCAACTGCGGTGATATCATCAGCAATTGTTGGCACCAAAGATGCCGTATATTCAAGTGTTTGCAGCAAAACTGCGCGCGCGTATTTACCGCCTATATCGTCATATTCAACCAAATTCCGCAGCCCCTTCCGCGCCGCCTCAACACTCGCCAGAGTTGGCCTTTGTGCCGCCGAATATTCCCCGGATTCCAAATCTACAACCTCTTTTACGCGCCCGCCGCCGTCAGTATTTAGTCTATAAAATCCGCCTTTTCCCTTGCGACCGGTGTAGCCATCTTTAATCATTTTTTTGACCAGAGGTGGCTCTTTATATATCTTCAAAAACGCATCTTTTTTCGGCAAAGTTTTTTTAAATTCGCTAGCGATGAGCGGCATCAAGTCGATTCCGATTAAATCCAACAAGCCAAATATTCCGGTTTTTGGAATTCCCACCGGCCTGCCCATCACCAAATCCGCCTCTTCCACGGAAACCCCTAGATTCATTGCCTCAACCACGCCTGCGGTCATCCAGAAACAACCGATTCTATTTGCGATAAATCCCGGTGTGTCTTTACAATCGACCACGCCTTTACCTAACTTGATATCGGCAAAATCGCGGATAACCTCTGCTGCGCTTGGGCTTGTATCTGCTCCTGTATCCGCCGCTTTCAGATAAAGGCTCAAGGCCTTGCGCATATTTTTTTCTACCCCATTCCCATAATAGTACTTTCGGGCAAGAGACATATACGTTTCAGCAGCTGCAGCGTAGCTTACCGGGT